>NZ_NCGB01000012.1:0-12682 GCF_002278865.1 Sphingomonas sp. 28-62-11
CAACCACCACATCATCGAAAGCGCGTTCAAGGGCGTCGCGCGCGCACTGCGTACCGCCGTCGAAATCGATCCCCGCAAGGCGGGAAGCATCCCCAGCACCAAGGGCATGCTGTAGGGTGACGTGTCGTGAGTAACCGGATCGCGCTGATCGATTACGGCGCGGGCAATCTCCATTCGGTCGCCAATGCGTTGAAGGCGGCGGGGGCGACATCGATCGACATCACCGCCAATCCGGCCGTGGTCGCCTGTGCGGACCGGATCGTGCTGCCCGGCGTCGGCGCGTTCGGCGCATGCGCGAGTGCGCTGCGGGCGGTACCGGGGATGACCGAGGCGCTGAATGTACGCGTGATCGGCGGCGGGGTGCCGTTTCTGGGCATCTGCGTCGGCATGCAGTTGATGGCGGAAGCGGGCGAGGAATTCGGCACGCACCCCGGGCTCGGCTGGTTGCGCGGCACCGTGCGCCCGCTGGCACCCGTCGATCCGAACGCCAAGGTGCCGCATATGGGCTGGAACGATGTCGCCCCGATCACGCCGCACCCGTTGATCGAACCGGGCGAGGCCTATTTCCTCCACAGCTTCGGCTTTGAGGGGGACGGCGTGGTGGCGACCACCGAACATGGCGGTGCAGTGACCGCCGCGATCGGGCGCGACAATATGCTGGGGGTGCAATTCCATCCGGAAAAGAGCCAGCGTTACGGGCTGGCATTGCTTGAACGCTTTCTGGAGTGGAAACCGTGACCCTCATCGTTTTCCCCGCGATTGACCTCAAGGCCGGTCAGGTCGTGCGCCTTGCCGAGGGCGATATGGACCGCGCCACCGTCTATGGCGATGACCCCGCCGCACAGGCGATGCTCTTTGCCGATCAGGGCGCCGAATATCTGCACGTCGTCGATCTCGATGGGGCGTTTGCGGGCGCATCGGTGAATGGCGAGGCAGTGAAGGCGATCGTCGAGCGTTTTCCCGGGCATGTCCAATTGGGCGGCGGGATTCGAGACCGCGCCGGGATCGAGCGCTGGTTCGATCTGGGTGTCTCGCGCGTCGTGATCGGCACCGCCGCACTCGAAAACCCCGAACTGGTGCGCGAAGCTGCACGCGATTTTCCGGGCGGCATCGTCGTTGCGGTCGATGCCAAGGACGGGATGGTCGCGACCAAGGGCTGGGCCGATGTGTCCACCGTCGAAGTCGTCGACATGGCCCGCCGATTCGAAGACGCAGGCGTGGCGTCGCTGTTGTTCACCGATGTCGGGCGCGACGGGATGCTGAAGGGCGCAAATATCGAGGCGACGGTCGATCTCGCCCGCGCGGTCCGGATTCCGGTGATCGCCAGTGGCGGCGTGAAGGGAATCGCCGACATCCATATCCTCGCGCTGCACGCGAAAGACGGGATCGAGGGCGTGATTACGGGGCGCGCGCTGTACGACGGGCGGCTCGATCTGGCAGCGGCGCTGGCCGTGGCGGCGGCGGCATAGGATGACTGTCCGTGCCCGCGTCATCCCCTGTCTCGATGTCGCCAATGGCCGTGTCGTCAAGGGCGTCAACTTCGTCGATCTGCGGGATGCGGGTGATCCGGTCGAGCAGGCGCGCGCTTATGACGCGGCCGGAGCGGACGAGCTTTGTTTTCTCGACATCACCGCCAGTCATGAGGATCGCGGCACAATTCTCGATGTCGTGCGCCGCACCGCCGAGGTGTGCTTCATGCCGCTGACCGTCGGCGGTGGGGTGCGCACCGCCGACGATGCCCGCGCGCTGCTGCTGGCGGGGGCCGACAAGGTCGCGGTCAATTCCGCCGCAGTGACGCGGCCCGAAGTGGTGGCAGAGATCGCCGACAAATTTGGCAGCCAGTGCTGCGTCGCGTCGGTCGATGCGCGCCAGGTGGAAGCTGGTCGATGGGAAGTGTTCACGCACGGCGGTAGGCGGGCGACCGGCATCGACGCCATCGAGCACGCCTTACGGCTTGCCGAGCTGGGCGCAGGCGAGTTGCTCGTGACCTCGATGGACCGTGACGGGACTCGCGGCGGCTATGACCTTTCGCTGATCCGCACCATCGCCGATCAGGTGCGCGTACCGGTGGTGGCATCGGGCGGCGTCGGTGGGCTCGCCGATCTGGTCGCGGGGATCATCGATGGGCATGCCAGCGCGGTGCTTGCCGCCTCGATCTTCCATTTCGGCGAAGCGAGCATCGCCGATGCACACGCTGCGCTGGCGGCGGCGGGCGTGCCCGTGCGGACGCCGGTCGTTTAGCCAATCGTCATTGCGAGCGAAGCGAAGCAATCCAGCGCGACGCTCGGGACTCTGGATTGCTTCGCTTCGCTCGCAATGACAGCCGGGTGGGTGAAAACTTGATTTTTACTCCGGCCTGTTAATAGCAGCGGATGCGCTTCCTGCTGTTCCTCCTCATCACCACCCCCGCGCTGGCCGCGCATGCGGGCGTCGCACGCCCACGCACCGCGCCCGAACTGTCCGATGTCGCGCTGTTTGTGCTGGCGGCGGCCGGTATCTGGTTCGTTCGCCGCGCAATGCGCGCGCGTTTCGCGAAAAAGCGGGCGCAGCCGCCAAAGGATTGACGCACGCGCGAAGCTGCGCCAGCCAAGCGGCATGGCCGAAGACTTCATCACCACGCTCGAATCCGTGATCCGCAGCCGCCGGGGCGCTGATCCGGCGACGAGCTACACCGCCAAACTCTTCGCCGCTGGCCGCGCCAAGATCGCGCAAAAGGTCGGTGAAGAAGCCGTCGAAACCGTCATCGCCGCGCTCGCCGAGGATCGCGATGCGCTGATTGGCGAGGCGACTGACCTGATGTTTCACTTGCTCGTGCTGCTCGCCGATGCGGGCCTGAGCCTCGACGATATCCGCGCCGAAATGCGCCGCCGCGAGGGTGTGTCGGGGATTGATGAAAAGGCCGCGCGAAAGGATTGATCCATGCCCATCGACGCCACCCTTCCCTATGACGACCAGAATATCTTCGCGAAGATTTTGCGCGGCGAGATTCCGTCGAAGCGCGTCTATGAGGATGAATTCGCGATCGCCTTCCACGACATCAACCCACAGGCGCCAACCCACCTGCTCGTCATTCCGCGCGGGGCCTATGTGTCGTGGGATGATTTCAGCGCGCGGGGCAGCGATGCGGAGATTGCCGGGTTCGTCCGCGCGGTGGGAGAGGTTGCGCGCGCCGCCGGGCTGGTCGCGCCGGGATACCGCCTGCTCGCCAATACCGGCCTTGATGCGCACCAGGAAGTGCCGCACCTGCACGTCCATATCTTTGCCGGGCGTCCGCTCGGGCCGTTGCTCGCGTCCCGCCCCTGAAACGCATGTGACAGTTTAGGGGATTGCAAGGGTGGATTTACGCTCTAGGTTCGGGCGCATAACCAGCAGGGCCAATCATGGCCCGCCATCCCCCGGGGGGTTTCGACACATATGAAATTCGCAAGAACGAAATCGATCGACGCCATTCTCGCCACGGCAGAGAAAAAGGCGCTGCATCGCACGCTCGGCGCGTTCCAGCTGACCTTGTTCGGCATCGGCTGCGTCATCGGCACGGGCATCTTCGTGCTCACCGCCGCTGGTGCGCAAAAGGCCGGTCCCGGCCTGATGCTCGCCTTTGCGATTGCGGGGGCAATCTGCATCGTCGCTGCGCTCTGTTATGCTGAAATCGCATCGATGCTGCCCGTGGCAGGCTCCGCCTATACCTATACCTACACCGTGATGGGCGAGTTGCTCGCCTGGACGGTCGGCTGGGCGCTAATCCTTGAATATGCGGTGGCGGCGAGCGCGGTTTCGGTCGGCTGGTCCGGTTACTTTACCGGCACGATATTGGGGCAGTTTTTCGGGATAGAATTGCCCGCTTACCTCGCCTCGGCGCCACTGGCGCTGGGCGGCGCTCCCGGCGGGCTGATCAACCTGCCCGCCGTCGTCATCGCGCTGCTGGTCACCTGGCTGCTCATGATCGGTACGACCGAATCCGCCCGCGTCAACGCGGTCCTGGTGCTGATCAAGGTCACCGCGCTGACCGCCTTCATCGTGCTGACCTTGCCAAGCGACCAATTCTCCACCGCCAATTTCAACCCGTTCCTGCCCGCCGGCGTCTTTGGCGGTTTCGGCAGCGGCGTCGGCGCGGTTGGTGCGGCGGCGACGATCTTCTTCGCCTATGTCGGCTTCGACGCTGTCTCGACGGCGGCTGAGGAAACCAAGAACCCGCAGCGCAACGTGCCGATCGGTCTGATCGGATCGCTGCTGTTCTGCACCGTTTTCTACATCCTGGTCGCAGCGGGCGCTGTTGGTACGATCGGCGGCCAACCGATCATGGGCCCGGGTGGCATCCCCTTCCCAGCCGGTTCGGAAGAACTCGCCCGCCAGTGCGCGCTGCCGCAATATAGTCAGGCGCTGGTCTGCTCGAACGAAGCGCTGGCGCATGTGCTGCGCCAGATCGGCTTTGGCACGATCGGCAACCTGCTCGGCATCGCGGCCTTCATTGCGCTGCCATCGGTGATTCTGATCCTGCTGTTCGGCCAGACGCGAATCTTCTTCGTGATGTCGCGTGACGGGCTGCTTCCCGAGGGCCTGTCGAAAATCCATCCGAAGTGGAAGACGCCTTATGTCGTGACCGCGCTCACGGGTGGCGCGGTAGCGTTTGCGGCCGCGTTCTTGCCTGTCGGCAAGCTCGCCGATATCGCCAATGCGGGCACGCTCTATGCGTTCATGATGGTCGCGATTGCGGTGATGATGCTCCGCAAGACCGAGCCGAACCGCAAGCGCAGTTTCAAGACACCGGCATTGTGGCTGGTGGGGCCAGCGACGATCGCTGGCTGCATCTTCCTGTTCTTCAACCTGCCGTTCGAAGCGATGCTGGTGCTCCCGGCATGGGGTGCTTTGGGCTTGGTGATTTATTACGCCTACAGCTATCGCGCGAGCCATGTTGGCAAGGGCATCGTCGAAGCGCCGGTCGATCTACCGCTCGCCTGATCGGCACAAACCACACCAAAAAAGGGCCGGGGATCATCTCCCCGGCCCTTTTTCGTTTCTGGAAGCAATGGCTTGCGCCCCTGACACCACTCCCTCCACCCGTTCGCCCTGAGCGAAGTCGAAGCCTGTCCTGAGCGCCTGCCTTAGCAGGCAGTCGAAGGAGGCAAGCGCTGCGCATGGGCTTCGACTTCGCTCAGCCCGAACGGAAGCGGGTTGAAGATTGCCAGACCCGCTTCAACCCAGCTTTTCGGCCATCAGCGCCTTCAGGTCGACCATTGGCCGCGCGCCGACATGGCTGATGATCTCTGCAGCGCAAATTGCGCCCATCCGCAGCGACGCCTCAAGCCCCAGCCCCTGCGCCTGCCCGTGGAGGAAACCGGCCGCGAACAGATCCCCCGCGCCCGTCGTGTCGACGACAGCGTCGATCGGTTCGGCGGGCACTTCGGCGCGGTCGCCACCGGCCAAAGCGATCGCGCCCTTTTCGCTGCGCGTCACCACCAGCACCGGCACCTGCGGTGCGATGAGTGCGAGTGCCGCTTCGAAATCGTCGTTCTCGGCAAGCGCGGTCAGTTCATTCTCATTGGCGAACAGGATGTCGACCAGACCGTCGGCGAGCAACTGGCGGAAATCGCCGCCGTGGCGCGAGATGCAGAACACGTCCGACAGGGTGAACGCCACCCGCCGACCGGCGGCGCGCGCGGTATCGATGGCGGCACGCATCGCGGCGCGCGGCTCCTCGGGATCCCAGAGATAGCCTTCGAGATACAGGATTGCGCTGTCGGCAATCAGATCATGATCGAGCGCCGCTGCAGGCAGGAACTGCGACGCACCCAAAAAGGTGTTCATCGTGCGCTGGCCATCGGGCGTCACGAAGATCAGGCAGCGCGCGGTGCTCGGCTCGCCACTGCGCACCGGCGTGTCGAACGCAACGCCCATCGCGCGGATGTCATGCGCAAACACTTGACCGAGCTGATCATCCGCCAATTGGCCGATGAATCCGCATTTGCCGCCAAGCGCCGAAATACCGGCAACGGTGTTCGCCGCCGAACCCCCGCTCGCCTCGATCCCCGATGCCATCTTGGCATAGAGCGCATCGGCTTCGGCAGGCGAAAACATCAACTGCATCGATCCTTTGACCATCCCTTCGGTTGCGATGAACGCATCATCGGTGGGGGCAAGCACATCGACGATCGCGTTGCCGATGGCGACGACGTCATAACGGGGGTTGGTCACGCAGCTCTCCGGGCGATTGAATCTCCGCGCTCGGTAGAAGCCAGCGCGGCGATGCGCAACCACCGCGCGCCCGGTGGAGCGCGGAGGGCTTGCCGCGACGGCGCGATCATGGTTCGGCTGGCAGCAACAGACGAAGGGGTGGGCGCGATGACGATGGGCAGCAAGCAGGGAAAACTGGCGGTAATGGTGGCCGCGATGTCAACCGTGCTGGGTGGCTGTACTACCAGCGGCAGCGCGATCTCTGTACGACCCGATACCACGCCCGTGCCGACTACCACTCGCGGCGGGGCGGGGCTCGACCGCGTACTAGGGCGCGAGGCCAACGCGCTTGTCGCGCTGTTCGGCCAGCCCGATGCTGATATTCGCGAAGGCAATGCGCGCAAGCTGCAATTCGCCAGCGCCGCCTGTGTGCTCGATGCTTATCTCTATCCGCGCGGGAACGCAGCACCGGTCGTAACGCACGTCGATTCTCGCCAGCCCGATGGCAGCCCAATCGATCGCGCGTCATGCATCGCCGCGCTCACCCGGCGTGACGGCGGGAAATAGCCATTCGGCGACGACTGTTGGGTCACCCTCACTCGCAAGGCGTCGGGATCGCTCGATCTGCCAGGCAACCGAATCGAGCTGACCCAGCGCCCAGATCGCCGCACCGCGCACTACGGGTGCCTCGTCATCGAGCAACCGGATAGCCAAAGGCACCAGCGCCGCCGAACCGCTATTGCCCGCCGCGATCAGACAATTGCGCACCATCCGATCACGACCGATCCGCTTGATCGGCGATCCGGCGAACACCTGGCGAAATCCGGCATCATCGAGCGCAAGCAGATCGGCAAGCGCGGGTGCGGCCAGCTCGGCCCGGGGCGCAAAGGCCAGATTGGCGCGCGCCGCATCGGCGAACTTGTTCCACGGGCATACCGCCAGACAATCGTCACACCCGTAAATCCGGTTGCCGATGCCCGCGCGAAACTCCTGCGCGATCGGCCCGGCATGTTCGATCGTCAAATATGAAATGCAGCGCCGCGCATCGAGCTTGTACGGCGCCGGAAACGCATCGGTCGGGCACGCGCGCTGGCATGCATCGCAACTGCCGCACCGGTCCTGCCCCGGCGCATCGGGCGCCAGATCAAGCGTGGTGTAGATCGCGCCCAGGAACAGCCAGCTGCCATCGCGGCGGCTCACCAGATTGGTATGCTTGCCCTGCCACCCCAGCCCCGCCGCCTCGGCCAGCGGCTTTTCCATAACGGGCGCGGTATCGACGAACACCTTCAGGTCGCCCCCCGCTGTCTCGACGATCCAGCGCGCCAGTGCTTTCAGCGCGCGTTTCACGACGTCGTGATAATCGCCGCCCTGCGCGTAGACGGAGATGCGACCGCGCTCCCCCGCCGATGCCAAAGCAAGCGGATCGGCGGCGGGCGCATAGCTCATCCCGAGTGCGATTACGCTATTCACTTGCGGCCATAATCCGCGCGGAGTGGCACGCTGATCGGCACGCGCTTCCATCCAGATCATGTCGCCATACGCACCGTCCGCCAACCACTTGCGCAACCGGGCACCCGCCGCCGGGGCAGCATCGGCAGACGCAATGCCGCACGCCGCGAAGCCAAGTTCCGCAGCTTTATCGCGCAGTCGTTCCGAGAATGGCTTGTTTTCGTTCATCCTTGCCCGCTAGGTCTGGCAACCATGGGGTGGCCATCACCGTCATCCCTATCCCGTTTGGACTGCGCTTGTCGAAGTCCTGCCTTTCTTCTCGGTCGTCGACAAGGAAAGCAGCCCTTCTACAAGCTCAGGGCGAACGGAATGTGGCAAGGGGATCTGCGTGAAGGACAATCTGGCGATCACCGCCACCGGCCTCGTCAAACGGTTTGGCGACAGGCGTGTTGTCGACGGGGTCGACATCGCGGTGCCGATGGGCGCGATTTATGGCGTGCTTGGCCCCAATGGAGCGGGCAAGACGACGACGTTGCGGATGCTGCTCGGCATTATCGAACCCGATGAGGGGCATCGCAGTCTGCTGGGCCATGCCCGCCCACGCGAAGCAAGCGACCAGATCGGTTATCTGCCCGAGGAACGCGGGTTGTATCCTGCGATGAAAGCGCGTGACGCGATTGCCTTCATGGGGGCTTTACGTGGGCTTGATTGGCGCGAAGGGCGCAAGCGCGCGGCGACGATGATGGAGGCAGCCGGCCTTGGCCATGCCGTCGACGACAAGATCCGCAAGCTCTCCAAGGGCATGGCCCAGCTCGTCCAGCTGCTCGGCTCAGTGGTGCATCAGCCCGATCTGCTGGTGCTCGACGAGCCCTTCTCGGGGCTCGACCCCGTCAACCAGGAGCGGCTCGAGGCGTTGATCATCGCCGAGCGTGATCGCGGCGCGACGATCCTGTTTTCTACCCATATCATGAGCCATGCCGAGCGGCTGTGCGACGGGCTGGCGATTATCGCCGGCGGCAAGCGCCGTTTCGAGGGGACCGTGGCGCAGGCGCGCGGCCTGTTGCCGCAGCAGGTCCATTATGTGCCGCACAATAATGCGCCGGGGCTACTGTCGCTGTTGCCATCGGATGCGACGCGCGAGGGCGATGGCTGGAAGTTCATCATGCCGCCGACCGGAATCGAAACCCTGCTCAGCACCCTGATCGGCGCGGGGCATGGCATTTCGGGCCTTTCGATCGAGCGGCCCGGCTTGCACGATGCGTTCGTCAAGATCGTTGGACCCGCCGCGCTGGAGGCCGCACAATGACCAATCGGGCCAGGCTGCTGCGCCAGACGCTGACGATCGCGCGGCGCGATTTCACGGCAACGGTGTTCACGCCCTTGTTCCTGCTGTTCCTGTTGTCGCCGCTGTTCATGATCGGCTTTGCCGCGGTGGGTGCGCTCGGCGGGTCGACGATCGCGCGCGGGCCATCGGAGAAAATACGCATCCTGGCCTATGTGACCGCCGACGACGGCAAGGCACTAAGCGCGGCCGACGAGCGATTGCGGCGGGTGTTTCGCCCGGGCGATGCGCCGCCTGCGTTCGAGGCAAACGCTGCCGGCATCGACCCCGCCAAGCAGGCGCGCGCCGCGTTCGAAGCGAAGGAAGTCGTTGCCACCGCCGTCATGTACGGGCCGCTCGACAAGCCGCAGATCATCTACGCGCCGCGCGGATCGCGGGCGGCGGATTATCTTGCGCAACTCGCCGAAACGGCACTGCGTGATCGGGCAAGCGGTGGGGCTGAAGCGCTCAGCACGGCCACCAAGGTGCCGTCGAAACCGACCAAGAATTCGCAGTCGAGCAACAGCGCCGCTGCGCTGGTGGGCGTGACCGGCATTTTCTTCCTGACCTTATTTCTGTCGGGCCAGGCGGTCGGCACGATGGCGGAAGAACGCAGCAACAAGGTGATCGAGATCCTCGCCGCCGCGGTGCCGCTCGAATCGGTGTTTCTGGGCAAGCTGATTGGCATGTTCGGGGTGGCGGTGCTGTTCGTCACCTTCTGGGGAACGCTGATCAGCCAGATCGGCGTGCTGCTGCCCGATGGTGCGGCGAGCGCGATTACCGCCTTTGCCCCGGCAGTCGGCATGCCCGCCTTCATCCTGCTGTTCTGCGCCTATTTCACCATGGCCTATATGCTGCTTGGCGCGGTGTTCCTGGGGGTTGGAGCACAGGCATCGACGATGCGCGAAATCCAGATGCTGTCGCTGCCGATCACGATCGTCCAGATGGTGATGTTCGGCCTTGCCTCGACCGCGGCATCCCAGCCGGGCACGTCACTGGCGTTGCTGGCCGAGGTGTTCCCGCTCAGCTCGCCCTATGCGATGGCCGCGCGCGCCGGCAATTCGCCCGAGCTTTGGCCGCACGCAGCCGCGCTGGCGTGGCAATTGCTATGGGTGTCGATCACCATCTGGATCGGTGCGGGCGCGTTTCGGCGTGGGGTGCTCAAATCGGGTAGTGGGCGCAAGCCCTTTGCCGGGCTGATGCGCCGCGGGGCGTTGGCCAACAGCCGAAACACTATTGACACAGATGTAAGTTAATAGTCTCTTCGACCCATAGGAGAGTAGATATGGCGACTTTGGCAGCAGACCCGGCGCGTACGTCTTCCGTCGACCCGTTCGATGTCAGCCGTGCTGAACTTTACCGTGACGATGTGTGGCAGGCGCCATTCCGCCAGCTCCGAGCCGAATCGCCCGTCCATTACGTGCCCCACAGCGACTTCGGTCCCTATTGGTCGATCTCCACCTACAAGCCGATCGTTGAGGTCGAATCGCTGCCCGATCTCTATTCGTCCGAAACGGGCGGCATCACGCTTGCCGATTTTGACGAGAAGATGCCTGGTGCTGTCAAAATGCCGATGTTCATCGCGATGGACCGGCCCAAGCACACTGGCCAGCGCCGCACCGTCGCCCCCGCCTTTACGCCCAGCGAAATGGTGCGGATGACGGAGAATATCCGCACGCGCACCAGCGAAGTGCTCGATTCGCTGCCCTGGGGCGAGCAGTTCGACTGGGTGGATACCGTGTCGATCGAGCTGACCACGCAAATGCTCGCCATCCTGTTCGATTTCCCCTGGGAAGATCGCCGCAAGCTGACGCTTTGGTCCGATTGGGCGGGCGATATCGAGCTGTTCAAGGATGAAGAGCAGCGGATGATCCGGCTCCAGCATCTGCACGAATGCGCGACCTATTTTACTGGCCTGTGGAACCAGAAGGTCGGCAAGGAAAAGACCCCTGACCTGATCTCGATGATGATCCATTCGGACGCGATGGCCGAAATGGACCAGATGGAATTCCTGGGCAATTTGATCCTGCTCATCGTTGGCGGCAATGATACGACGCGCAATTCCATGACGGCGGTGGCGTACGGGCTCGACCTGTTCCCCGATGAGCGGACCAAGCTGGAAAATGATCCGTCGCTGATCCCCAATGCGGTTCAGGATATCATTCGCTGGCAGACCCCCCTTGCGCATATGCGCCGCACCGCGACGCAGGATACCGTGCTGGAGGGACAGCAGATCAAGGCAGGCGACAAGCTGGCGCTCTGGTATCTCTCCGCCAATCGCGATGAGAGCGTGTTCGGCGCCGATGCCGACAAGATCGTCGTCGATCGCCCCAATGCCCGCCGCCATCTGGCATTCGGGCACGGCATCCACCGCTGCGTCGGTGCGCGGCTGGCGGAACTCCAGATCAGCGTGCTGCTGGAGGAAATGGCCAAGCGCCGGATGCGGGTGAACGTGGTTGGCGCGCCGGAACGGGTCGCCGCCTGTTTCGTGCATGGCTATCGCAAGCTGCCGGTGACGATCAGCAAATATTAACACCACCGTCGATGCGTAACCTGGACGGGTGCTGGACCGAATAGCTTGGTATCAAGACCCCCAAGGGAGTTAGATCACCATGACTGATCGTCGCCAGTTTCTCTCTCTCGCCGCTATCGGCTCGGCGACCGCCGCGCTGTTCGGCTGGCGCCCGGCGCCCGCGGCGGCTGCAGAAAAATTTGAAGTGATGTTCAGCGATGCGCAGTGGAAGGCCAAGCTGTCGCCTGCCGCCTATAGCACGCTTCGGCACGAGGCGACCGAATATCCCGGCACCAGCCCGCTGAACCACGAAAAGCGCGCTGGCAGCTTTTGGTGCGCAGGCTGCGCGCTGCCCCTGTTTTCGTCAGCGACCAAATATGACAGCGGCACCGGCTGGCCGAGTTTCTGGAAACCGCTGCCCAATGCCGTGCGCACGCGCATCGACGGCAGCCTGATCTTCGCACGCACTGAAGTGCATTGCCGCCGCTGCGGTGGGCATCTGGGCCATGTATTCGATGACGGCCCGGCACCAACCGGCAAGCGTTACTGCATGAACGGCGTCGCGATGACCTTCCATCCAGGCAAGGTAGCTTAGAAGCCCGCGTCGTTCACCAACGTCAGGATGCCGCGTGCGCCATTTGCCTGTTGGGCAATCTGGGGGGCGGTGGTCGGCTGCGCATCCTGCGGCGTGCCATCGGCATAGATGAAGCCCTTGGTGGGATAGGCGGTCAACCCCAGTCCGCCCATCGGGCCGAACCACACCCGCACTGCGCTCCAGTCACCGGCTTCGGATACATCGATGGCGCGCACGTTACGCTCGATACCGCCGGGGTGCGACCAGTTGGCGTGGGTCAGCAACACTTCGCGGTCGCTGACCACCCGGCTGACCATGGCGACATGGCCAAAGCGCATCCGTGCCGTGGCCGAGAAGGCGAGGACAGCGCCAACCTGCGGGGCCTGACCACGAGCATAACGCCCCTCAGCTTGGTCCCACCATGTCAGAGCATTACCCTGGATCTGGATGCCCGATACCTGACGGGCAAAGGGCACGCATTGCAGCGTACGGGCAAAGGCTGGGGTGCTTGCCATCAGGGCGCACGAAAAAACCAGCGCAAAACGCGCTGCCAAAGCCTTGATTGTCATGGACCCCCCAAAGGTGTCTTGTCGGTGTCGTATTCGGTCTTGATTGTCTCAAAGCAGACCATGTCACGCAGGGAAACCCCAGCCGG
>NZ_NCGB01000012.1:12712-114983 GCF_002278865.1 Sphingomonas sp. 28-62-11
GGGAACCTTTTCCGACGAACCGTGTTTAGCGGGGGGTGACCCGGTTTTCGCCGGTCGGCTCTGCAGCAAAATATGCGCTGACTCTCGCCAAAATCGAACCTTCACGATATAGGCGCCGCCATGTTGAAGCGTTTCGCCATCCTGTTGTTCGTCCTGTCGCTCGCGCTGAACAGTCGTTGGGCACTGGGTCCTCTCGACTGGACGGTGCTGCCTGCGCTGCTGATCGGCTGGTTCCTCGCCGATCTGGCATCGGGCGCGATCCATATGGCGCTCGATTATCTGCCCTGCCCACCCGGCATCGGTCTGGGGACGATGTTCCACTACCAGGGATCGCGCGAATCGGACGATTATCTGGCGCTGCGGCGGGAGACGATGGCGAAGATCGGCCCGTTTCAACGGCTCGTGTTCGATTTTAAGAACCACCATCCGCGCCCAGATGCGCTGGGCCGCCGATCATTCCTCACATTGGTCGGATCAACGATCTTCGCCGTCGGTCTGCCCGTGTCCCTGCTCCTCAATATTGCGTCGTTCGTCTGGCCGGTGCCAGCCTGGTTCATGGCCGGGGCGACCACCCTGCTGGTCGGCGGTGTGCTCGCACAGTATTTCCACGGCACGCTCCACCGCGACGATATTCCCGGCATCATCCGGCTGATGCGCCGCCTGGGCCTGTTGATGACGCCCGCCGCGCACCAGATTCATCACGACAGCCTGCAACGCGATTTCGCGACCAATTGCGGCTGGTCTAACCCGTTCCTCAATCCCGTCTTCCGGTTTCTGCACCGGCGCGGCGTGCTGAATGATCAGGGCCTCGAACCCGCCTGACGATTAGACTGACGGCTTGGCCCCCAGCCGCTCAAGCCGCGCCTGATGTTCGGCACGACCAAACGGAAAGCGCGAATAGATGAAGGCGGCGAGGCCGTAAAAGATCAACAACAGAATGATGAAGATCAGGGTCAGCCGATCCACCGTTGCCACGGGTACCTGGCCGGGCTTGGCTGATTCAGGGAATTGCGCGATCGACAGGATGGCGCCGGCCATGAAGATCCCGAGCCCACCGACCATTTTCTGCACGAAGAAACTGCCGGAGAAAAATACGCCTTCCGAGCGCCTGCCGGTGCGCTGTTCGGATTCCTCAACCACGTCGGAGAGCATCGATGCACCGATGATGAATGCGCTAACGCCGCAGGCTGTATTGACGGTGAAGATGGTGAGCAGCAATGGCAGGATGATTGGCGATTGCGGCGATGGAAATAGCCCCATTAGTCGCAGGACATAAGGCGTCACGAGCAGCATGACGCTAAGAATTGAGAGGATGGTCCCCATCCGGGCCTTATCCCCGCCCTTGGTCAACCTTGGGGCCAGAATGAAGGCGGCGATCGCGCCCGTCAGCAGCGCCAGCGATAACCATTGAAAATCGCCGCCACTGAATTCCCAGACATATTGATACATATAGTTCGACAGCGCGAATGATATGCCCTGCGCGGTATAGGCGCACACCCCGGCGAGCATCAGAATAACGAACGCTTTGTTCGAAATCGTCTGACGAAAGGCGCGGAAATGATCGGCCAGCGTCTCATCGCTTTCGGCCAGTTTTGGCAGATATTTGATCTCGCCATGGAGGCCCCAGGACGACACCAGGATAGCGACCGCCATCACGATCGCGGCCATCGTCGCCATGCTCGAATACCCGGGACCGTTCTGAAGCCCCACCGCATGGGTCGCATCAGGCACCAGGAAGACACCGTAAGCCAGCGACAGCATGCCCAACCCGCCAACCCAGCCGAATAGATAGCGATAGGAAAACAACTTGGTGCGCTCGTCATAATCCGAGCTGAGCTCAGGGGCGAGCGCCGAAGCGGGGATCTCGAATGCCGACAGCGCGATGCGCACCAGCAACGCGCTGCCGAACAGATAGAATAGCAACCCCGTCTCACTCCACCCAGTTGGCGGATTCCACAACAGCAGCCAGCCAATCGCGACGGGTATCGCAGACGCATACATCCAGGGGTGCCGCCGCCCCCATTTGCTGCGGGTATGATCCGACAGGAAACCAACCGCCGGATCGACGAACGCCTCAACCATCATCGCCATCATGATCGCGATGCCGACACTCGCCGCCGACAGGCCGACAACCTGATTGTAGAACAGCAGCAGGAAGGTCGCGAAGCCATTATCCTTCACACCGTAAGCGATCGACCCGAGTCCAAAGGCCAGCCGGCTGCGCATCGGCAACACGCGGGCGGGCGGCACCGCGACCGTCATGCTCACTTGAAAGCCTCCAGCATCGCAAACAGCGATGGGGTTGCGGGGTCCCAACTGTGACGCGGGCCAATCGTCATCCCGCCATCGACGACGATATGCGTGCCGGTAACAAAACTGGCATCATCACTGGCGAGATAGGCGACGGCGGCGGCGATATCCGCCGCAACGCCGGCGCGCTGCAATGGCTGGGCGCTTCCAGCGATAGAGACGATCGCGTCGTTTGCCCGGTCGCGATTATCGCCCTCGATCTCCATGGCGCTGGTGAAGATGTTGGTGGTGATGAAGCCGGGGCATATCGCGTTCACGCGGATGCGGTGCTGCGCCAGATCGGCGGCGGCCATCTTGGTCAGGTGCAGCACACCTGCCTTCGCGACCGAATAGGCAGTGGGGGCCGCCCCCGTCTGCAGGGCGGCGATGGAGGCCGTGTTGACGATTGCGCCGCCGCTACGGGCGGCCATCAACGGGGCTGCATAGCGAATGCCGAGGGCGACCGATCGCAGCAGCAGGTTCTGCGTGTAGTCCCATTCATCGGGCGTAATCGCATCGATCTTCGCCCGAGCGCCGCCTGCGCCTGCATTGTTGAACAGCACATCGATGCCGCCCGCCGCATCAGCAGCCACGATCAGCGCCTCGATATCTTCGGCTTTCGTAACATCGGTACGCTGGAAATGAATGCGCCCATTGGAGGTTTGAGCAAGCTCCTGCCCGCCCGCCTCGTCAATATCGCCCGCCCAGACTTCAGCGCCCTCATCAACCAGCCTCAGCACGGTGGCGCGTCCAATGCCCGATGCAGCGCCGGTTACCACGGCGCGCTTGCCCGAAAAGCGCATCAACAACGATCCTCTCATCCTTATTTTGGCTATGCTAGTAACGTGCCCGACCCTTCCCGTCACTCGCTTTTGGAATTTCGGGTTTGCACAACTTGCAGCGCTGCGCCTGCTGGGATAGCGCGGGTGCGACACAATCGAGAGGATGATTTGCGTGGCGCTCGACCCGGAAACCTTTGATGCGCTGATCGACATGGTGCGGCGGTTCGTCAGCGAACGGCTGCGTCCGCTCGAGGGGCAGGTCGAGGCCGATGATGCCATCCCCGCCGACATCATCCGCGAGATGCGGGAAATGGGTCTGTACGGCCTGTCGATCGCCGAGGAATATGGCGGGCTTGGCCTGACGATGAGCGAAGAATGTCGCGTCGCGATCGAGCTTGGCCGCACGACGCCAGCGTTCCGCTCCACCTTCGGCACCAATGTCGGCATCGGCAGCCAGGGGTTGGTGATGGCCGGTACGCCCGAGCAGAAGGCCGAGTGGTTGCCGAAAATCGCGTCGGGTGAAATCGTCACCAGCTTCGCGCTCACCGAACCCGATGTCGGCAGCGATTCCGGCAGCGTGAAGACGCGCGCGGTGCGGGACGGTAATGTCTACCGCCTGTCGGGCACCAAGCGCTACATCACCAATGCCGACAAGGCCGACCTGTTCACCGTCATGGCCCGCACCGGCGATGAACCCGGCGCGCGCGGCGTTTCCGCTTTCCTCGTCCCGCGCGACCTGCCGGGCGTGTCGATCGGCGAGCCGGAAAAGAAGATGGGACAAAAGGGTGCGAAGGTCGCCGATGTCATCATGGACGATGTCGCGGTGCCAGTGGAGAATCGGCTCGGCGCCGAGGGCGAAGGCTTCAAGATCGCGATGCGCGTGCTCGATCGCGGGCGGCTCCACATCTCGGCCGTCTGCGTGGGGGTCGCCGAGCGCCTAATCGCCGATTGCGTCGCTTACGCCACTGAACGCAAGCAATTCGGCAAGGCGATCGCCGAGCATCAGTTGATCCAGGCGATGATCGCCGACAGCAAAACCGAAGCGCTCGCCGCCCGCGCACTGATGCTGGAGACAGCGGCGGCGAAGGATGCCGGCAAGGACGTCGTCATGGAATCGGCGGCATCGAAATATTATGCCAGCGAGATGGTCGGCCGCGTGGCCGACCGTGCCGTCCAGATTTTCGGCGGGGCGGGCTATATCGCCGATTACGGCATCGAGCGGCTCTACCGCGACGTCCGCCTGTTCCGCATTTACGAAGGCACCAGCCAGATCCAGCAGATCATCATCGCGCGGGAAACGATCAAGCGCGGGGGATAATCAAGGCTCAACAATAACAACCCCGTTCGTTTCGAGCGAAGTCGAGAAACAGGCCACAAGCGCCGCCCATCGTTTCTCGACTTCGCTCGAAACGAACGGATGATAGGAGAAGACACATGGACACCACCAACCTCTTCCGGCTCGACGGCCGGATCGCGCTTGTCACCGGCGGCTCGCGCGGCATCGGCAAGATGATCGCGGCGGGCTTTATCGCCCAGGGGGCGACGGTCTACATCTCCTCGCGCAAGGCCGATGCCTGCTTCGAAACCGCCAAGGAGCTCGGCGAGAAGTGCATCGCGCTGCCACAGGACGTTTCGACCGTCGCGGGGTGCAAGGCGCTCGCCGCGCAGCTCGCTGAGCATACCGACAAGCTCGACATTCTCGTCAACAACGCGGGCGCGGCGTGGGGCGAGAGCTTTGAGACCTTCCCCGAAAAAGGCTGGGACAAGGTGATGGACCTGAACGTCAAGTCGCCCTTCTTCCTGACCCAGGCCCTTCACGAAGCGCTGAAGGCCGGCGCCAGTGCCGGTCAGCCCGCCAAGGTGATCAACATCACCTCGATCGACGGGCTGCGGCTGAACCCCTGGGAAACCTATAGCTATCACGCGTCAAAATCGGCGCTGATCTACCTGACCAAGCGGATGTCGGCGCGGCTGATCAAGGATCACATCAACGTCACCTCGATTGCACCCGGCGCGTTCGCCAGCGAGATGAACAAGGCCGCGCGCGATCACGGCGAGACGATTGCCAAGGGCATCCCCGCCAAGCGGATCGGCGTTGACGAGGATATGGCCGGCACCGCGATCTACCTCGCCAGCCGGGCGGGCGATTATGTGGTGGGCGAGACGATCGCGGTCGATGGCGGGCTGGTGTACGGCGCGCTGGGCACAAGCATCGACGCATAAGGCTGATTTCCGGGAAGCGTAGGCCGGTTGTTGACACCGGCCTGCGCACCCGAACGGCTTAAGCTGCCGCGATGATCTTTTCGACATCGGCGGTCGAATGCCCGGTCAGGTCCTTGGCGATTTCGCCAACGAGAATCGCTTCGAGCGCTTTGTGGTAGTGCTTGCGCAATTCGCCGAGCGTGCGCGGCGCGGCGACGATGATCAGCTGCTCGACCTTATGATCGAGCACCCGCTTGTTGAGGATCGCAGCGACCCCGGCGGCAAAGCTATCCTCCTCCTGCTGGCTGTCGGCAGGGTTGGCGGAGCTGCTGTTATGCCGCCCGCCCGAGCCCTTATTCTCCGTCGATACAGCGACATCGGGCACCGCGGTGAGCGACGGTGCGGCCTCATCCCCCGTGTTGCGAAACAAGTTCAAAATCTCGCCATCGACGATGGCGACAAGCGCGCCTTGTGGGATTTTCATCGGGTGTCCTTGCGTTGAGGGAATGGCGCATCAACGCATGGATGAGCGCATCGGCCCCGATGGGGTAACAGCTTGAGCCAGGCGGCGACTCGAAGGTGCGGGGGTAAAGTTGCGGAAGTTGCGGGTCTGGCGCAGTTTTGCCCAGCCGCAACAAATGCGCCGGGAATTGGGCTTAATGTCACATGCGGTCATGCCCGCTGAGCATGGGACCGTAGCTTTCAACGTTGAACCTCAGTTCGCATTCTCCGTCATTGCGAGCGAAGCGAAGCAATGACGAAGTGGGTTTGTGCGCGATGCGGGGAGGAGGTCACGATCGCTGAGGCGAAGTTGCGGAAGTTGCGGGTCTCGCGCAGTTTTGCCCAGCCTGGTGCGGTGGCCTAGAATGACCACGCGGTTCAACGATGTGAAAGAGCGAGATAAAACCTATCACGAACGGATAACTGTAGGAAAATGGTTTGACGGCGGTGGAGGTGATTTGCACGTCGGCCATTGGTGCGACCGATTTGGCTAACGTCAGCGAGCGCTGCCCCAAGGAGCTCGCCCAAATGCGCCCCACCCAAACCCGTCACCCCGGGCTCGACCCGGGGTCCCGCTGCCTTGCCCGCCCAAGAAAAGCGGGACCGCGGATCAAGTCCGGGGTGACGAATTGCAACGGGCAACTAACGCCACAATTGCGGATATTTCATCCAAAGAAAGCTTTCCACCTCAGCAACGGCCATTCACAGCGACGACGGCACTTTCCTTAGGCGGACCTCTGCTGCACCACGATTTTCTTACCACAAAGGGGCAATAAGGTTCCGCCAATCAGTTCTCGATGTTGACGACTGGCACTGTGACATGGTCTACGACCGCACGACAGTCGGCCATCACTTTGGTCAGGGAAGCGAATGCGGCGCATCGAGCAGCGTTGATCTATGAATTGGAAATCTAAGACCGAAGCGCTCCCGCACTCTTTCGATCATTGGTGCGTACCAGGGAGGGGCGAACGGCGACACAATAACTCTTTCAATCAAAACATCGATTTCGCAATTGAAGGATTTACCCGGTACAACTGGCCGAGGGTCGTCGATTATATTGTCAAAGCGCATAGTGTTGTCATTCCATTCAAAGTTTGCAAGCGCATCGTGGAAATCGCTCGTATGCCGATGCACCAAGCGCACCTCTTGCTCATATTTGTAACTGGAGCGTTTGATCATAATTGTATCGAAAGCGTTCGAGCATCCGATCTGAACAAATGAAGGATCACGATACTGTACAGCACCTAGGTAAAAATCCTCACTGTTTTTCGACAAAGCAGTCTCTAGTCTTGCGCCGTTCGTAACGATTGCGACACCAGCACCAGGGGAGCCATATATTTTCCACATCGCGGCAGACTCGTGGTCAGAGGCATGCCAGCAGTTGACAAAATAGTTGCGCCGCCCTGACTGCATCATGATACAACGCTGCTCTTCTCCCATAAACCAACTCCTGAAGGCTGCTTCGGGCGTGCCATCGGTCCCTCGGCTGCACATCTCCAGAATCTGGACACGAAGTTGCTCTGGCACCTCGTCGAGGGTTCGCCACATGCGATGAGGAAACTGGACAGCTCCAAGCGTACCTTCAAAAGGGTCGTCCGAAGCCAGAATTTCAGCATTCGAAAGCCAAAGCTTGCCACACGAAAGAAGGTCGATGAATTTCGATAGATCGGTGTAGCGCCACAACCGGGTTGTTACCGGGGGTCGGTCGAAACTAGGATGATCGCTTAGCAGCACGCGCAGCTCCTCAGGCGCTCACTGCCCGTTAACTGGATTGCCGTCGTTACATTTTCGCAAAGGAATTCGGCTCCACCACAATTACTTTAGATCCCCTCCGCTTACTCGGCATTTTTTCGATTCTTGCATCTAACCTTGCGCCGTTTATGTCACAAAAAATTGCTCTATTTGGTCGAAAACTGAAAGTGGCGAACGTCGACTATCACGGAACGAGAGATCATCACCGAAGTTTTACAACCAGCCCAATATCGGCCAATGAAACGATCCAAATCAAAGTTAGCTTCCCATCAAATCCACCACAACTTCTTACCCCGCAATCCCCCCCGCCGCGAGCACCGCCAGCGTTACCAGTTCGCTTGCGGTGCTCGTCATCGGGGCGATCTGGACGCTCTTTTCCATGCCGACCAGCATCGGGCCGATCACCGCGTCACCCCCCAATTCGCGGAGCAGTTTCGCGGAGATGTTGGCGCTTTGCAGACCGGGCATGATCAGCACATTGGCGGGGCCGGAGAGCCGCGCGAACGGGTAATTCGCGAGCTGGCGCGGGTTGAGCGCGACATCAGGCGCCATTTCGCCTTCATATTCGAACGTCACCGATCGCTCGTCGAGCACGCACACGGCGTTGCGGATATTTTCCAGCCAGCGCCCTTCAGGATTGCCGAAGTTCGAATAGCTGAGGAAGGCGACGCGCGGTTCGTGGCCCATGCGCTTTGCCACCAATGCGGTCTGTTCGGCGATATCGGCGAGTTCTTCCGCCGTTGGGCGTTCGTTGATCGTGGTATCGGCCATGAACACGGTGTGCTTGGCGCCGACCATCACATGCACGCCGAACGCGGTGCGGCCCTTGATGGGGTCGATCACGCGGCGCACTTCGCGCATCGTCTGCGCATAGGGGCGGGTGGTGCCGGTGATCATCACATCGGCCTCCCCCAGCTGCAGCATCACCGCGCCGAAGATGTTGCGATCCTGGTTGATCATCCGTTCGCAGTCACGCAGCAGATAGCCGCGCCGCTTGAGCCGCTCGTAGAGAAACTCGACCATCTTGGGCACCAGCGGCGATTTGCGGCTGTTGTGCAGCTCATACGTCTCGGGATCAGTGACGCCGAGCGCGCGCAACCGATCATACACATCGTCGCGGCCGACCAGCACCGGCGTGCCGTATCCGCCCGCCTTGAACTCGATCGCGGCGCGCAACACGACTTCTTCTTCGCCTTCGGCAAACAGCACCCGCTTCGGGTTGGCGCGCGCGCTTTCATAGGCGAGCGTGAGCACCGAGGTGGTCGGGTTGAGCCGCGCGCGGAGTTGCTGGCGATACGCCTCCATATCGATGATCGGCTTGGTGGCGACGCCCGAGTCCATGGCGGCCTGGGCAACCGCAACGGGCACGATTTCCATCAGGCGCGGATCGAACGGGGCGGGGATGATATAATCGACCCCGAAGCTGTGGCGCACACCATAGGCGACCGCGACTTCTTCCGGCACCTGCTGGCGGGCGAGCGCGGCAAGCGCGCGGGCGGCGGCGACCTTCATCTCGTTATTGATCGCGGTTGCCCGCACATCGAGCGCACCGCGGAAAATGAACGGGAAGCCGAGGACATTGTTGACCTGGTTCGGATAATCCGACCGGCCCGTGGCGATGATCACGTCCGGTCGCACGCGCTTGGCATCGGGCGGGGTGATTTCAGGATCGGGATTGGCCATCGCGAAGACGATCGGCTTGTCCGCCATCTTCATCAGATATTCGGGGAGCAGCGCTCCCTTGGCGGATAGCCCCATGAACACATCGGCCCCGTTCAGCGCTTCTTCGAGCGTGCGGCGATCGGTTTTGGCGGCGTGCGCCGATTTCCACTGGTTCATGTCGCCATGTTCGCGACCCTGATAGATGACGCCCGATTTGTCGCACATGATCAGCTGGTCATGCGGCAGGCCCATCGCCTTGATCAGCTCGGCACAGGCAATCGCCGCCGCGCCCGCGCCGTTCATCACGACTTTGGTATCCTTGATGTCGCGCCCGGTGAGGAACAGCGCGTTGATGAGGCCGGCGGCGGCGATGATCGCGGTGCCGTGCTGGTCATCATGCATCACTGGAATGTTCATGCGCTCTTTCAGCGCTTGCTCAATGATGAAGCATTCAGGGGCCTTGATGTCCTCAAGGTTGATGCCGCCAAAGCTCGGCTCCATCAGCGCGACCGCGTTGATGAAGGCCTCGGGGTCTTCGGTGGCGAGTTCGATGTCGATCGAGTCCACATCGGCGAAGCGCTTGAACAGCACCGCCTTGCCTTCCATTACCGGCTTTGAGGCAAGCGCACCCAGATTGCCCATACCCAGAATCGCCGTGCCGTTCGAGATCACTGCGACCAGATTGCCCTTGGCGGTATACTCATACGCAGCCGCCGGATTTTCGTGAATCGCGCGGACGGGCACTGCGACGCCGGGGGAATAAGCAAGCGCCAGATCGCGCTGCGTTGCCATCGGCTTGGATGCGATGATCTCGATCTTGCCGGGGCGCCCTTCCGAATGGAACAGCAGCGCTTCACGCTCGGAAAACTGGACGGTCGATTCATCGGTCATGGCTGGCCCTTCAGCTGATACCCGGTCTTTACGGGGACGATCTTGTTTCTTCCACCCCTGGCGCGCATCGCCTTGAACATAGGTTGCTTGGCTGTATCACCCGATCGATGACCGGCACCGCCCCCACCCCGATGATGGCGCAATATCTGGCGCTGAAGGCAGAGGCGCAGGATTGTCTGCTCTTCTACCGGATGGGCGATTTCTTCGAGATGTTTTTCGAAGATGCGAAGATTGCCGCTGCCTGCCTCGATATCGCGCTGACCGCGCGGGGCGAGCATGACGGGGTGCCGATCCCGATGTGCGGGGTACCGGTGCATGCGGCAGAAGGGTATCTCGCACGGCTGATCAAGGCCGGGCACCGCGTTGCGATTGCCGAACAGACCGAGAGCCCGGCCGAGGCGAAGAAGCGCAGCGGCAAGACGTTGGTCGGGCGGGCGATCGTGCGCGTCGTCACGGCGGGGACGCTGACCGAGGAAGCGCTGCTTGATGCGCGGGCGGCCAACTGGTGTGCGGCGATTGGCGAGGCGGCAGGCGGCGTCGCGATTGCGGTAGCGGATATCTCGACCGGGCGGTTCGAGCTGATCGAGAGCGATGCCGCATCAGTCGCCGCCGATCTCGCACGGCTGTCACCGGCGGAGACGATCGCGTCGGACGCAACCGACTTTGCCGACCTCGCCACAGGCCACCGCCCGCGATCGGAATTCGACAGTGCCAGCGGCGAGGAACGGTTGAAGGCGCTATTCGGGGTGGCGACGCTCGATGGTTTCGGCAGCTTCTCCCGCGCCGCGCTGGCGGCGGCAGGCGGGCTGGTGCGGTATCTCGATCATAACGGAAAGGGTTCCCTGCCCTTTTTACGCCCGCCGCGTCTGACGCGAAGTGCCGAGACGATGGCGATCGACGCGGCCACCCGCGAGAGTCTTGAGCTGACCCAGACGACCCATGGCGCGCGCAAAGGCAGCCTGCTCGATGCCGTCGACCGCACGGTGACCGGAGCCGGCGCGCGGCTGCTGGCGGCGGACATCGGCGCACCGTTGATGGAGCGCGCGACGATCGAAGCGCGGCTCGATCTGGTGCAGCATTTTCACGACGATGCGGGTCTGCGCGATAGCCTGCGGGCGACTCTTAGGGCGCTCCCTGATATCGGCCGTGCGCTCGGGCGACTGGCGGCGGGGCGGGGCAGCCCGCGTGATCTGGGACAATTGCGGGATGGGCTCGATGCGGCATGGCGGCTCGGCGAGCGGCTCGAGAAAGTCGATAACAAGCCCGCGCTGCTCGCCCGGCTCGCCCCGCAATTGCGCGGTCACGGTGCGCTGATCGAGCTGCTGACGCGCGCGCTTGTCGCGTCCCCGCCGATCGATACGTCGGCGGGCGGCTATATCGCGCCTGGGTTCGATGCCGCGCTTGATGATCTGCGCGACAGCGGCGCGGGCGGCAGGCGCGCGATTGCCGCTCTGGAGGCCCAGTACCGCACCCGCACCGGCATTTCCGCGTTGAAAATCCGCCACAACGGCGTGCTCGGCTATCATATCGAGGTACCCGCCCGCGCCGCCGATCCGCTGATGGCCCCCGATAGCGGCTTCACCCATCGCCAGACGATGGCCGGCGCCGTGCGCTTTAACGCGCCCGATCTGCATGAGGTGGCGCTGAAGGTAACGCAGGCCGGCGCCCATGCGCTGGCGGCCGAAGCGGCGCATCTTGAGGAACTCACCGATACTGCGCTCGCCAACCGCGAGGCGATTGCCGCCACCGCCGATGCGATTGCGCGGCTCGATGTCGCGACGGCGCTTGCCGAGCGCGCCAGCGAAGGCGGCTGGGCACGGCCCCAAATCGTCGATCATGCCTGTTTCGAGATCGAAGGCGGGCGGCACCCGGTGGTCGAGGCGGCGGTGGCAAAGGCCGGCGGACGGTTTGTCGCCAATGATTGCCGCCTGTCGGAGGATAATCGGCTGTGGTTGGTCACGGGGCCGAACATGGGCGGCAAATCCACCTTTCTGCGCCAGAACGCGCTGATCGCCGTGCTGGCGCAAGCAGGCGGTTATGTCCCCGCCACTTCCGCCACTTTGGGGCTGGTCGACCGGCTGTTCAGCCGGGTCGGCGCGTCGGACAATCTGGCGCGGGGGCGATCGACCTTCATGGTCGAAATGGTCGAAACCGCTGCAATCCTGGCACAGGCCACGCCGCAAAGCTTCGTCATCCTCGACGAGGTCGGGCGCGGGACCAGCACCTATGATGGCCTCGCCATCGCCTGGGCCGTGGTCGAGGCGATCCATGAGGATAATCGCTGCCGCTGCCTGTTCGCGACGCATTATCACGAGCTGACCCGGCTGGCCGAGCGCTGCGATGCGCTGACGCTGCATCATGTGCGAGCGCGCGAGTGGAAGGGCGATCTGGTGCTGCTGCACGAGGTGTCGGAGGGCCCGGCGGATCGGAGCTATGGTCTGGCGGTAGCGCGGCTCGCGGGGCTGCCCCCGGTGACGATCGCGCGCGCCAAATCGGTGCTGGCAAAACTGGAGGCGGGGCGTGCCAAGACGGGCGGGCTGGCCGCAGGGCTGGACGATTTGCCGCTGTTCGCCGCCGTGGCCGAACAGGTGGAAGAAACGCGCGATCCGCTGCGCACCGAAATCGAGAATGTCGACGTCGACGCCCTCACCCCGCGCGAGGCGCTCGATCTGGTCTATAAGCTGAAGGCGCTCGCGCGTGCCGGATCAGGCGCGGCGTAACCGCGCGCCGAACGCAGAGCTGGCTTCGTCCAGCCGCTGCGATTGAACCCCGATATTGCTGGCGACGCGTTCGATCTTGCTGGCTAGCGCCAGCGCGGAATCGGCCTTGTCAGCAAGCGCCTGCAAGTCCGCGCCAACGGCCTCGGCCCCATGACCGGCGCTGTCCACGCCTGCAAAAATCCCGCCGGTCGACAGCCGCTGAGCGTCGATTGTCCTAGCAATATCGTTGGCACCGGCGGCAATCCTGCCGACATCGCTGGCGATCACTTCCACCGACGCCGCAACGTCATCGGCATTGGCGTTCATGTCGGCAATGTGATGACCAATCTCAAGCGCCGCCTCACGCGTTTGCGCTGCCAGCGCTTTCACCTCGCCAGCGACGACCGCAAAGGCCGCCCCCGCTTCACCCGATTGCGTCGCCTCGATTAGGGCATTGAGCGCCAGCGTATTGGTGCGCTGCGCGATCCGTTCGATCTTGGCGGTAATGCCACGCACAACCGCGCTGCTATCCGCCAGCGCGCGGGCTTGGGCGCGGGCGAGTGATGAGGCGATTTCGGCATTGGCGGTGGCCTGGACCTGGCCCGCGACTTCGCAGGAGATCTCCCCGATCGACTGGCGCAGTTCGGCTGCTGCGCGCTGCACATCGGCCATCGACTGCGCGACGGTGACGGCACGCCCGCGCACGGCAGACACATGCGCGCCGCTCAATTTGCCCATCTCGGTCAGGTTGGCGGTCGATTCGCTCAAATCATACGCGGCGCTGCTCAAGATGCCGATGGCAGCGGCAACCGAGGTTTCGAAACGCTGGGCATGATCATTCATTAAGGCGCGCTGTTCATCTGCGCTGGCCTGTTGTTCGTCAGCACGGCGGCGTTCATGCGCGCGTTCGAGCGCCCGCTGCTCCTCGGCGACGCGCTGCGCATCCTCGGTTCGGCGGCGTTCGAGATCGGCGAGATCGGCCTGGGTTCGCACGCGATCGGCAAACAGCCGCGCCTGCCCGATCGCCATGGCGAACAGCATCAGCACAAATCCCATAATGGCGATCACATAAAGCGCCGGTACCGCGACGATCATCCCCAGATCGATCGCCAGCCGCGTGCCAACGGTTGCCATGAAAACGAGCCCCGCTTCGGGCAGCAACGTGAAGACGGTACCGCCCAGGCAGATGATTGCAACGTTGACGCACGAAATACCCACGCGGTCTTCGCTCATCGGTACGGTATTCAACGCCCCAATCGTGACAAACCAGCCAAGCCCGATCGCAAGCGCATAGACATTCATCAGCCGATCGATCGTTTCCGGATTCAGCTGCCAGCGGGCATGGAACATCCCCTGGAACAGCGCCATGGACACCAGCGTCACGATCGCGACGGGCAGGCTTGCGAAGGCCATGAAAGGCTGATCGAACCGAATGGCGTAAACAACACACATCGCCACGGCGGTAACAACGTTGATCGGCGCGAAACGAATGATCATGCGGACCGTTGCTGCGGTCCGCTCTGCCCGGCTGAGATCATCGACGGCGATGAACGACTGGGCATGACGCGCCATCGACATCATCCAAGGCGAACCACGGGATTGAGACTTGATCAGCATTGCCCTTGTTTAACCGAACAGGGTTAAAAATGTCGAAATCCTAAGCCGTCCCCTACCGGTCCGTAGGTGATCCGGTAACCGAATGGCGTAATAATCCCACCATGGCCAGCCGCTCCGAAACCCTGCCGTTGTTCGCCGCGGCGGCCGAAAAAGTCGAAGAGGCGCGCGATCCGGTGCAGGCGGAGATCGAAGCGAACGACGTCGACGCCCTCACGACGCGCGATGCGATAGAAATACTATACCGGTTAAAGAGGATGGTTGACGAATAGCGTCCGGGCAGCGATCCTGCGAGCCGAGCAATTAGCCTAACGAATCACAATCAACCATCGGTTACTTGGGAGAACGTTAGTGGCGACGCCTGATTTCGATGCGAAAGCGCTTTCTGATACTGAACAGCAAGTGCTTGACGCGGTCAGGCGAGGCAACCCCTATGCGACGGGATGGTCGTTCGGGTTCGACACCTTCACACCCGAACCGGATGATTATGCTAATGAGATTGCTCGATATGACGGCGAAGATCATCCGCTAATCGACGCTCCGTCAGTACGCGCCGAATTTTTGCGCCGATTGATTCTCGGTATAGAAGATGGTTGGCCGGTCGCTGTGCAGGGCCTGCGGCTTTCCGGCCTGCGCATTATCGGCGAACTCAACCTGCGCGATGGGCGACGATTAGGTGGCGGTGCACTGCCAGCGCTGGTGTTGGAATATTGCCACTTCGACACCACAGTTTATGTCGACTGCGCAATGTTCAGCAATCTGGATTTTTCACATTCACTGTTACCCTCGTTAAGCGGCGAACTTGTAACAGTTGAGGGGCCTCTTGGACTTTGGGAAGTTGTACTGACCGGTACGCTCAATCCACAAATCACGATCTCTTGGGCCACGATCGGCGGATTGCTTGCGGCGGACGGTATTAGCGTAAGGCCGGGCGTCACCAGCTATACAATTAACGCGTTCCAGATGAACGTGCGCGGAAGAACACTTTTCAGCCAGCTGGGCCGGGTCACTGGAACAGAAAAAATTCCAGCGAGATTGAGCATCTACGAGTCTAACCTTTCAGGAAAAGTGGAATTAAGCAGAAACTGCTTTGAATCGATCGACGCTGGAAACATCCACGCACATGTCGATTTCGAGATGTTCAAAAGCACGATCTTAATGGGTATTACGTTAACTGGCGCGCGGATTGATGGCACCTTGGTGATGCAAGATATGACGATCCACGGTGGCATGACAGCCATGGGAATGCGTTGCACCGGCGATTGGGACTTGACCGGGTGCGAGATTTTTGCGGCCACGGATGGTGAGGGTACCGGGTGGGCGATCGCCGCGCGCGATGCCGTGATTGATGGTAACGTAAGAATGACTGCCTCTATCACACGCCCATTTATTGCCCACGGACTGATCGGATTGCGGCGCGCGAAGATTGGTAGTGAGTGGATTTTGCGCGGCGCATCTTGCAATCCCGCTCCAGAAGGTGCGATTCAACTGAACGGCCCTGCCCAAACCGAAGCGATTACCGCAGAGGGAATCACGATTGGCGGCGATCTACGCCTCGATACGACAGATGATGGCGCAACAACGTTCATTGGAGGCCGCATGGCGCTGGATGGTGCTTCAATCGGCCGCAATATGAACCTCAGTGGCACGATATTGAAGGCAGGAACTGACGAGATCCTATTGTCACTCACCAACGCCGAAATCAAAAATCACCTTCGTGTTCGAGACCTGGTCACACAATCGACAGCAGGCGGCATTATCGATTTGTCGGGGTTGCAGGTGGGAACACTGAATGACGCCCATGGCCTCGGATGGGGCCAACACCCCTATCGCTCCTGGCGGAAAAAGCGGCGAGGCATTGCCCTGCGCTTGAACGGCTTTACCTACCGCCGCTTTCATGCCGACGATCACCACAATGGGTCATTATGGAAGGCTCGACGCAACTGGTTGACGCGCCAAGATGCGGGGCACGTGCGTGCGCGGGTATATTACCCGCAACCTTATGAACAGTTGTCAAAGATTTTCCGCGACGAAGGCCGCGAAGACGATGCGCGCAAGGTATTCATGGCCAAACGGGTAGCGCGACGCGAGGCAGGCGAGGCGTCTCCGGTCCATTGGGTACTCAATCTTTTGTATCAGATAACCTTCGGCTACGGCGTCGCGCCGGGGCGCGCCGCAATAACCCTGGCGCTCTATTGGCTGGGCGGTACTTATCTGCTCTTCTGGGCACAAGAGGCTGGGAAGATTCGCGTTGTTAAGGACGGCGTGCTCAACGGATCCTGCGTAGATTATTACGCTGCTCTTCATGCCTTGCAGCTTATGGTACCGCTGCCCCAAATTACGGGCGGCATTTGCGGCATCGATCCCTCGGAGATACCGCTCAAAGTAGCGGAGGTCGGCTATGCACTGGGGGGCGCGATCGTGCTTGCGCTGGCGGTGCTCACGTTTTCCGGTGTTACAAGAACGGACAGCACCAAGTAGCCGATGCAACCAACGCATCGGGTGATGGCGCTACACGCCGAAGCGCCTAAAGGTATAATCATGGCCAGTCGTTTCGAAACCCTGCCGCACCGCCGCGCGATCATCGATCGGCGGGTGATTGCCGATGCGCTTGCGGCGCTCGACACGACCGATGCCGCCAGCATGCGGCGTGGGGCGACCAAACTGCTCGCCGATGCGCTTGCCGAAGGGCGTGCCGAAATTGCCCGGCGACTGATCGAACATCCCTCGCGCGGCCTGGAAGCAGCAGCGGCAATGGCGTTTCTGATCGATCAGATCATCCGGCTGCTCTATGATTTTACCACCGAACGGCTCTACCCGAAATCCAATGCCACCACGAGTGAGCGGCTGACGCTGATTGCGGTCGGCGGCTATGGCCGCGGCGAGATGGCACCCTTTTCCGATGTTGATATCGGCTTTCTGACCCCCTGGAAGCAGACCGGCTGGTCCGAACAAGTGATCGAATCGATGCTCTATGCGCTGTGGGATCTGGGGCTGAAGATCGGCCATTCATCGCGATCGCTGGATGAAATGGTGCGCCAGGCCAAGGGCGACATGACGATCCGCACCGCGCTGCTCGAGGCACGCTATGTGTGGGGCGATACCGATCTGTATGATGAGGCATCGCGGCGTTTCAAAGCCGAAGTGCAGGCCGGCACCGCGCGCCAGTTCATTGCGGACAAGCTCGCCGAGCGGAATGAGCGCCACCGCAAGATGGGTGACAGCCGCTATGTCGTCGAACCCAATATCAAGGAGGGAAAGGGCGGCCTGCGCGATCTCCACACACTCTTTTGGATGGGCAAATATGCTTATAACGTTCGCAGCGTTGCCGAACTGGTCGAGGCCGGGCTGCTGACGCGGATCGAGTATCGCCAGTTCCACCGCGCCGAGAATTTCCTGTGGGCGGTGCGCTGTCATCTGCACAGCATCGCCGGTCGCGCCGAGGATCGGCTGACATTCGACGTGCAGCGCGAGATTGCCGAGCGGATGCGCTATGCCGACCGCGCGGGGGCGTCGCGGGTCGAACGCTTCATGCGGCATTACTTCCTGCAGGCGAAAACCGTGGGCGACCTGACGGGCGTGTTCATGGCGCATCTCGACGAGAGTTTCGCTGCGCGCGGGCGCCGGTTCGGGTTGCCGCTGATGCGGCGGGCACCGCGCAATTTGAACGGCTTCGTGCTCGATCGCGGGCGCCTCGCACTTCCGTCGGACGACTGGTTCGCGCGCGATCCTGTGCGGCTGATCGAGATGTTCGCTCTGGCTGACAAACATGAGCTGGAAGTGCACCCGCTGGCGATGCGGGTTGCCGCGCGCGATGCAAAGCTGGCCGACGATATTCGCACCGACGCCCGCGCCAATGCGCTGTTCCTCGACGTGCTGACCAGTCCGCGCAATCCAGAAGCGGCGCTGCGCGGGATGAACGAGGCCGGCGTGTTCGGCAGGTTCGTGCCCGATTTTGGTCGCGTCGTCGCGCAGATGCAGTTCGACATGTACCATCATTACACCGTCGACGAGCATTCGATCCGCGCGATCGGTCTGCTCGCCCGGATCGAGCGCGGCGAGCTGGCCGAGGATCATCCGCTGGCCGCCGGAATCCTGAAGCGGATCGTATCGCGCCGCGTGTTATACGTCGCGGTGCTGCTCCACGATATCGCCAAGGGGCGCGGCGGCGATCATTCGGTGCTGGGCGCAGAGGTTGCGCAGCGACTGTGCCCCCGGCTTGGCATGACAGCGGCAGAGACCGAAACGGTCGCGTGGCTGGTGCGCTGCCACCTGTTGATGTCGGCCACCGCGTTCAAGCGCGACCTTTCCGATTTCAAGACCATCCTCGATTTCGCCGAGATCGTACAGAGCCCCGAACGGCTCCGTTTGCTGCTCGCACTTACCGTGGTCGATATTCGCGCGGTTGGGCCCGGCGTTTGGAACAGCTGGAAACGGCAGTTGCTGACCGACCTGTACGAAGCCGCCGAAGAGGTGCTTCGCCTGGGCCACAAGCAGCGGGGGCGCGGCGAGCGGATCGCGACCAAGCAGGAGGCACTGGCCACCGCGCTCGGCTGGCCAGCGGAACGGTTCAAGGCGCTCGTCGCGCGGCTGCCCGAACCTTATTGGGTGGCCGAGCCCGACGACGTGCTCGAACGCAACGCGCGGCTGATTGCAGCGGCCGGGCAGGCACCGCTGTCGATCGAGGCGCAGGTATATCCCGAACGCGGTGCGACGTTGGTGACGTTGTTCGCCGCCGATCATCCGGGGCTGTTCTACCGCGCGGCAGGCGCGATTCACGTCGCAGGTGGCAACATCATCGATGCGCGCATCCACACGACGCGGGACGGCATGGCGCTCGACAATTTCCTGGTGCAGGATCCGTTCGGTCGACCATTCGACCGGCCCGAGCAGCTTGAAAGGCTGAAAACCGCGATCGAGGATTCGCTCGCCAATCGCGGCAAGCTCAACGAACGGCTCCACGCCAAGCCGCTATCACGCACGCGCGCAGAGGCGTTTCAGATCGCGCCCGTTGTCCTGATCGACAACCAGGCATCGAACCGCTTCACCGTGATCGAGGTCAACGCCCGCGACGGCCCGGCGCTGCTCAACCGGCTTGCGCTGGCGCTGTTCCAGTCGAAAGTGACGATCCACTCGGCGCATGTCGCGACCTATGGCGAACGCGCGGTCGACACATTTTACCTGACCGACCTTCTGGGCGACAAGATCAGCAGCACCCAGCGGCTCAAATCGATCGAGCGGCGCTTGTTGGGGGCTGCGGCCAATGAAGGCGAATGGGCGCGTGCCGCCTGATTTCAGGCACCAGACGGGGAGACAATGACATGGCGGTGTTAGGAATCGGCGGACTGTTCTTCCGAGCGCACGACCCGGACGCACTCAACACCTGGTACCGCGAGCATCTGGGCATTGGTGCCGGCTGTGCGGCGGCAGACACTGGTCCCGTCGACGAATGGACCTGGAAAACGCAAGGCGGGCCAGTCGTGTTCGCGCCGTTCAAGGCCGACACCGATTATTTCGCGGCGGACAAGCAATGGATGCTGAACTTGCGTGTCGACGATCTCGACGGCATGCTTGAGCAGCTGAACGCGGCCGGGATCAAAGTTGAGACCCGGGCGGAATGGGATGATCCCGCGGTTGGCCAGTTTGCGCGTATCCATGACCCCGAAGGCAATGCCATCGAACTATGGGAGCCACCCGCCGCATGAACCAGCACCCGATCGATCAATCTAAACACCAGACTCGCAAAGCAATGCCGTGGAAAGCCCTGACGCTGGTCGTCATGCCCGCCATGCTGATGCTGACCGCAGCAACCGACGACAAGGCAGAAAAGAAGGGTGGCAGCGCCGTGTGGATCGCACTCGCCGCCGTTTTCGTGTCGCTCGGCGCCGCCTTTGCCGCCAATCGCGGCAGCGCTGCGAGAAAGCGGGGTGACGGCAATGGCAGCGACACGATGATGTACGATGGCGGTTCGGACACCGGCCATCACAAGGATAGCCACGCGTCAGACCATTCGAGCGGCGATTGGGGCGGCGACGGTGGGGGCGGCGGTGACGGCGGAGGCGGGGGCGACTGATCGCCGCCCGCCCGACCGGGGTTAGTCGTTACTTCGGCGCGAGCACCATCAGCATCTGCCGACCTTCCATGCGCGGATAGGCCTCTACCTTTGCCGTCTCGACGACATCGGCCTGCACGCGCTGGAGCAGCGCCATGCCGAGCTGGCCGTGGCTCAACTCGCGCCCGCGGAAGCGCAGGGTGATCTTCACCTTGTCACCCTCATCGATGAATTCGAGCACCTTCTTCATCTTCGTATCATAATCATGATCGTCGATGTTCGGACGCATCTTGATCTCCTTAATCTCCTGCGTCTTCTGGCTCTTGCGGGCGAGGTTGGCCTTTTTCTGGGCCTCATATTTGAACTTGCCGACATCCAGGAACTTGGCGACGGGCGGATCGGCGTTGGGCGACACTTCGACAAGGTCGAGCCCGACGGCCTGCGCCTGCTCCATCGCTTCGCGGGTGTACATCACACCCAGATTTTCGCCATTTTCGTCAATCACGCGCACTTTGGGCGAGACGATGAATTCATTGAAGCGCGGACCGTTGATCGGCGGGGGCGCGAGTGGGCGCCGGGTCATGGGAGGACGTATGGGTAAAGCTCCTGTGGTTGTAAGCGATCTATATAGAGTTTTTTGCGTGAATGCGAAAGGGTCGTGCGCGCCGATCAGCGCAAATCGGGCGGGGTGGCATCGCTGACGAGCATCGCGACCACGTCATCGAGCGACATCATCTGCTGCCGGTCGCTTCCAAGCTGACGAAGGGCGACGGTGCCTTCGTCCGCCTCGCGCTTCCCCACCACCAGCAGGTTCGGCACCTTCGCCAGTGAATGCTCCCGCACCTTGTAGTTGATCTTTTCGTTGCGCAGATCGGTTTCGACGCGGATTCCCGCCGCTGCCAGCTTCGCCGCGACCTCTGCCGCGTAATCATCGGCATCGGACACGATCGTCGCGACCACCGCTTGCACCGGCGCGAGCCAGAGCGGGAAGCGACCGGCATAATGCTCGATCAGGATGCCGATGAATCGTTCGAACGTGCCGAGGATCGCGCGGTGGAGCATGATCGGGCGGTGACGCTCCCCATCGGCGCCGACATAGCTGGCGTCGAGCCGTTCTGGCAGCACCGTATCGGTCTGAATCGTGCCGACTTGCCAAGTCCGCCCAATCGCGTCGGTCAAATGGAATTCGAGTTTGGGTGCATAAAACGCCCCCTCGCCTTCAAGCTCTTCCCAGCCATAGTCGGCCGTATCACGCCCGCTGGCCTTCACTGCGTCACGCAAGGACTGCTCCGACCAGTCCCACATTTCCTCGCTGCCGAAGCGCTTTTCGGGCCGCAGCGCGAGCTTGATCGCATATTTGTCGAAACCGAGATCGCGATAGACCGAATCAAGCAGATCGCAGAACGCCTTCACCTCATCGATCAGCTGGTCTTCGCGCACGAAGATATGGGCGTCGTCCTGCGTGAACTGACGCACGCGCATGATGCCGTGGAGCGCGCCGTGCGGTTCATTGCGGTGGCAGCAGCCGAATTCGGCCATGCGGATCGGCAAGTCGCGATAGGATTTGATGCCCTGCTTGAACACCAGGATATGCGCCGGGCAATTCATCGGCTTCAGCGCCATCATGTCGCCCTTGCCGTGCAGCACCGGGCCTTCGCCTTCGGCATTGGGCACCTCATCGGGCACCGCGAACATGTTTTCGCTGTACTTGCCCCAATGGCCCGAGCGCTCCCATTGGCGCACGTCCATCAACTGCGGCGTCTTGATCTCGGCATAGCCCGCCGCGTCGAGCCGGCGACGCATGTAGGCCTCCAGCTGGCGCCACAGGACAAAGCCCTTGGGATGCCAGAAGACCGAGCCCTGCGCTTCGCTCTGCAGGTGGAACAGGTCCATTTCCTGCCCGATGCGGCGGTGATCGCGCTTGGCGGCTTCCTCCAGCCGCACGAGATGTTCGGCGAGCTGCTTCTTGTTGAGCCAGCCGGTGCCGTAGATGCGCGAAAGCTGCGGGTTGTTCTGGTCGCCGCGCCAATAGGCACCGCTCACGCGCGTCAGCTTGAACGCATCGGGGTCGAGCTTGCCCGTCGAGGCCAGATGCGGCCCCCGGCACATGTCGAGCCAGTCATCGCCCGACCAGTATACCGTCAGCGGCTCATCACCCGGCAGTTCAGCGGCCCATTCGGCCTTGAACGTCTCGCCCTGCTGCTTCCACCGGCTGATCAGGGTAGCGCGGTCCCACACTTCGCGGCGCAGCGGCTTGTTCGCGCGGATGATGCCGCGCATCGCCTCTTCGATCGCGGGCAAATCGTCATCGGTAAACGGGCGATCCTTGGGCGCGAAATCATAATAGAAACCGTCGTCCGTGGACGGCCCGAAGGTGATCTGCGTGCCGGGGAACAACTGCTGCACCGCTTCGGCCAGCACATGCGCAAAATCATGCCGCGCCATTTCCAGCGCATCGGCTTCGTCGCGATTGGTGACGAGCGCGAGCGTTGCATCGCCCTCGAACGGGCGACCGATATCGAACAATTCGCCGTCCACGCGCGCGGCAATCGCCGCCTTGGCAAGGCCGGGGCCGATCGCGGCGGCAATATCCGCCGGAGTTGTGCCGGGCGCGACCTGCCGAACGGCACCATCGGGCAGCGTGATCGCGTAAAATTCGGTCATGATCGTTCCTGTCGCATGGGCGCGCTTATGCATAAAGCCGCGCCAGAAGAAAGGGCAGCGTCAGGGGTAAGAGGAGAACGAGAGAGCGACGCCAGCCTCCCCCGTTCCCGGGTGGAGCCTGAAGCGTGGACGTCAACCGGTGACGCGCAACCCCAAGCCCCCCGGGAAGCCCCGGGTGGTGGTGCGCGTGAGTCGGTCCAACTTTCTAGCCGTCACCCCGGACCCTTCGACAAGCTCAGGAGAGCCTTGTTCCGGGGTCCACCGATCCTCACGCACGTCAGCAAATTGGTGTGCGGTGGACCCCGGAACAAGTCCGGGGTGACGATCGGGGGTGGGGCGCCTATTGCACCCACCCCTTGGCGCCGCCTACCCTTCCCGTACCCCTCAAGGAGTCGCACCCATGCTGAACCTCACCCGCCCCGAAGGATCGGAACCGCAGGATTTTCACCTGACACGCCGAACCGCGGTCAGCATGTTTTTCGCAGGCTACGCCGTGGCAGCGGTGGCGGCGAACGCGAAGCCGGTGACGACACCTGCCGACGGGCTGGTGATCGAGGAAGTTCTCATCCCCAATGGCGCGGCCAAGCCCCTGCCCGCTTATGTGGCCCGGCCCAAGGGCGCGGGACGCCACGCGACGATCATCGTCTGCAACGAGATTTTCGGCATTCATGATTACATCAAGGATGTGTGCAAGCGGCTGGCAAAGCTTGGCTATGTCGCGGTTGCGCCCGATTTCTTCTATCGTTCGGGCGTCAACCTGCCCGCGCTGAAGGATTTCAAGGAAATCCTGCCCGTGGTGCAAAAGGCGACGCCCGATCAGGTCGATGGCGATGTGAAGGCGACCACCGCCTGGATCAAGGCGGCGAAGTTCGCGAAACCCGGCAAGATCGGCATCACCGGTTTTTGCTGGGGCGGCGCGGTCGTGTGGCGCACGGCCATGGTCAACGCCGATATCAAGGCGGGCGTTGCGTGGTACGGGCAATTGAAGCCGCTCATCCCCCGCGCCGCCGAGCTCAAGGCACCGGTGCTCGGCCTGTACGGTGCGCTCGACAGCGGCATTCCGCAGACCGATGTGGCGGCAATGGTCGCAGCGCTGAAAGCAGCGGGCAAAAGCGGCAGCGGCATCCATGTTTATGCCGACGCCCAGCACGGCTTCCACGCCGATTACCGCCCCAGCTACAACGCTGCCGATGCAAAGGACGGCTGGGCACGACTGCTCGCGCATTTCAAAGCGCATGGGGTGGTCTAAACTCCCGCGACTATTGGAGCCGAAAAGAGTTGCGCCCAAATGGTGCCGTGAATTGCCATTATTGCGGATGATAAGATTGATACGGGGTTAGATTTCGGCCTTGTCAACACTCGAGGTGTTTGACATATCACTTACATTGATGACACTTGTGAACAACCGTTAGGTAAGCAATGCAGGCACTAAGTTTGTCAAAAGTTGTTGTGGGTGCGCTTAGGATTGTTGCGCTGCTAGTTAGCTTTTTCGTTCTGGCGATCGCCGCTTCGGAGATCGAGGAATATGGTCTCGCAACCGTAACGCCCGACGTCTCGCGGCTCGGTTTATCTGCTTCTGGCGCGGGCATCATCGCAGTGCTTGCGTGGGCCGTGGTACGGCTCCTCAGCCCCCCCCGGAACCAACGGTCGATGGTATGGGCTGGGCAGCATTAGCAACGGCATGGGCTTTTTTCTGGTTGGGTTTGCGGTGGGGGCAGCAACCCTTGGACTAGTCGCCGCTGTCGATCTCGGTTTCGGTCTAGTGACGATATCGACAACGCCTTTGATCTCGCCCATCATGATGATAGCACTGCTTGGGTTCGGCTTAACAGCAGCACTGGCTGGAGCGCTTCTGGAAGAGCTAGTGTTCCGTGGCTCGCTATTCAGCCATGCAGGATCCTTGCCTGCCTGGGCCGCTATGCTCCTTATAAGCGTTCCCTTCGCGGCCTTGCATGTCATGAGCTCGGGGTTTGGAATGGGGTTCGTGTCGGCGGCTGTTATCGGTTCGATTTTCTTCGCCCTTATTCGTCTTGCCACGGGGAATCTCGCTTTTGCGATCGGCTGGCACGCAGCTTGGAACTTCATGCAGTACTCAGTCCTCGGGCTCGCCACGATCGGATCTGCCAATGGCGGACATGCGCTGGTACAGTTCACTCGACGGTCCAACGCCGACATCTGGCTCGGGCAAGGACAGAGTATTGAAGGAGGCATCGTGGCAGGAAGCGCAATCTTGCTTTCTGCGTTGGCGGCCTTCGTGATCGCTCACCGAAAGGGCGTACGCCTGTCGCAATCCCTAGACGCAGCGATGGCTCAGTTTGCTCGCGTTAGGGACGACTAAAAGCCAGACGGCTGGGCGCGACTGCTGGCGCATTTCAAGGCGCATGGGGTAGCCTAGCTTAATCAAGCGCAACAGCGCGCTTCGAGAAGGGGAGATACGGTTTTGTCGCGGTTCTCGCCTGCTGTCGTGCTGCTCTGCCTTGGCATCGCTGGGGCAGCCTGTGGTCAGGCAAGCAAGGCCGACAGCCCGCCGGAAAGAGTCGAGGTGCCGAAGGTCGAACGCGAGGGCGTTTGGCAACCTACTCCCGGCGGCATGCAGGTGCCGCTTTGGCCCGCAAACGTCCCGCTCGCCAAACCCGATTCGGGCGATCGCCCTGAAACAACGGGCAATGGCTCGCCGCTGGTCGGGGGCAGGAAATGGCATTGGGCGACTTATGTCACGCGTCCGACCATGACGATCTATCGGCCGAAGGGACGCAATAACGGGGCGACAATGCTCGTCCTACCCGGCGGCGGATTCTATGCCGTCGCGATGGACCTTGAAGGCACCGAAATCTGCGATTGGGTGATCGAGCAGGGCATGACCTGCGTGGTGCTGAAATACCGGACGCCGCAGGTGTGGCCAACAGCGAACGGCCGCCAGCAGCGGCCCAAAACTCTTCTCGGCCTGGAAGATGCGCAACGGGCGATAGGGTTGCTGCGGCAGCAGGCCTCAACCTACGGCATCGATCCGCACAAGATCGGCGTGATCGGCTTTTCGGCTGGCGCCTATCTGGTCGCCAACATCAGCAATGCCGAAGAGCGCACCTATCCGCTGACTGATGTCGCCGATCAGCAATCCACACGGCCCGATTTCGCGATTATCGCCTATACCGCCCGCGTGCTCGATACGAGCAAACCGAAGAACACCCTCGAGCTGGCACCTTGGGTGAAAATCAGCAAAAACGCCCCGCCAACGCTGATCATCCATGCGATGAACGATCCTGTCGATGATGTCCGGCAACCGATGGCCTATGCGCTGGCGCTGAATGACGCGGGCGTCCCGGTCGACATGCGGCTATTTGCGAAAGGTGGTCACGCCTTCGGCATGCGACCGACCGCCGATCCCATCACGACAGAGTGGCCGGGGCATGTGAAGCAATGGCTAAACGACATCGGGATGCAATGACATTAGGGCGATATGATTTTGGATTAAATCAATACAAATGTCCGTTCGTGTCGAGCGAAGTCGAGACACCTTGCGTAGCGTTCGTGGCATGTTTCTCGACTTTGCTCGAAACGAACGGGTTAACGTAATATCATCAGACTCCTACTGCACGTGTCCCTTATTTCCCCGGCTTCCCGCCCGGTTTCCACGCCGGCACGTAACCGCTGTCCGCGAGCCAGCGCATTGGCTCAATCAGCGACTGGATCGCCGCGGTCATGAAGGCGATGTCGATATTTTCGACCGTGTCGTTGGGCGAATGATAGGTCGGCACCACTGCCCAGCCTGAGACGGTGTGGGCAACCACGCCCTGCAGCGCGAGCGCGTAGTTATCCGATCGCTGGAAGAAATTCTGTTCGGGGTACGGATCCGCCGTCACCAGCGCGCCGTGACTTTTCAGCGCCTCGCCAAAGGTCGACCGGTCATACCCCGTCATCATCATCACGCCCTTGGGGAGTTTAGGGTCCTGCGCGCCGATCATCTCGATTTCGAGGTTCGCGACGATCTGCGTCAGCGGCACCGGCGGGTGATCGACGAAATATTTCGCGCCGAAACCGCCCGCTTCCTCGCTGCCATAAGCGACGAACAGGATGCCGCGCTTCATCGGCTTGCCGGCCGCTAGGGCGCGGGCGAGTTCGATCACGGCGGTGGTGCCGGAGGCATCGTCGTTCGCGCCGGGCATCACCACGCCATCACCCCGCACGCCGATATGGTCGAGATGCGCGGAGATCAGCAACACCCCGGCCTTGGGATCGGTGCCGGGCAAAAAGCCGACCGCATTGGTGGTGGGGCCAGTGCTCAGCACGATTTCGGGGAGGCGAAGCGCGATGTCCGTACAAGCCCCCTTTGCCAGTTTCTCGATCACGGCGGCGGGCAGGCTGGCGAGCGCAGTGCGTGAGGGCGGTGCCGCCCCTTCGGCATAGAGCGGGAGTTGCGGTTCACCCCCGGTCATCGCCACCCGGGCGCGGGTCAGATCGCTTTCAGGGATGATCAGCAGCTTGATCTTTTTGGCGGTCGCCGCGCGCAGCAGGGCAAAGCCGTTCGCCTTGGTCGAGGTGGCCAGCACGACATCAGCGGTGGGCAGATCCTTGGGGTCGTCGCCCGCAAACACCGTCAGCGGACCGCGCACACCCTGCCCGCTTGCGATCAGCAGCGCCGCGCCCGCCAGCGGCGTCCCTGCTGCCGTCAGCACCGCACGCCCGTTCAGCCGCATCCGCGTGATATTGGTGGACTGGGTGTAGCCGGTCAGCCCCGGCGCAGGCTTCAGCCCGAAGCCGCGGAATTGCGCCGCGACATAGGCGGCCGCAATCGCTTCATCCCGGGTCGCGCTGCCGCGTCCCTGCAGTTCGGGGCCGGCCAGGAAAGTCTCATGTGCCAGCACCCATTCGGGCTTCACCGTCCAGCGCTGCTTCTGGCGGGCCGGCGCGGCGGCGGGGGTGATCAGCGCCAGCGCGGTAAGCGCCACGACGATATGTCGGGTGAATGTCATTGCGTTCCTCATCATTCTATCCCTCACACCACCATTCCGAACGGCACCAGCTTGTTCGCCGCATCATGGCCGATATCCGCCGCGCCAAGATAGGGCACGCCCAGATCGCGGGCCCAGCGGGTGATCATCACCTCGATCGCCTCACCCCAGGGCGGATCATTGGGCTGGATATCGGCGATGCGGCCGAGCCTGATCCCGGCAATCCCTTTCAATTGCGTCGCATTCGCCAGCTGAAACAGCATCCGATCGATCCGGTAGAGCGGTTCGGACACGTCCTCGATCATCAGGATATGATCGGTCAGATCAGGCAGCCAGGGCGTGCCGGCCAGCGCCGCCAGGATAGCGAGATTGAACGCGGCAACCGGCCGTCCGGCGATACTCGGTTCCAGCCCGGCCTTGTCACGCGTCGTCAGCCAGCCGAGCGCGCGCGCTACACTGGCGTCACCGCCGGTGCGCGCCATGTCCATCACCAGCGGGCCGTGGACGGGCCGCCCGATCCGCCGGGCATAGAGCGCGCCGAGCAGGAACCCCATGTCCGAATAGCCGAGATAGGTCTTGGCGGCCGCCGCATCGCCGAGCGCGCCCATCACGCTGCCCAGAATGCGGTTCGATCCATAGCCGCCGCGCGCAAACCAGATCGCGTCGATTGCGGGATCATTGGCATAGTCTAGGAACGCCGCCGCGCGCGCTGCATCGGGTCCAGCGAAATGACCGTCGGACAAATAGCATTGCGGATGGATGACGAGCTCCACCTTGGGAAAGGTAACCGCAGCGAACCCCTGCACCTCTGCTGCGACCGCCCGGTCGAGCGTTTTGGCAGGTGCAACAATTCCGATCCGCATGCTGCCGTCCCCTGCTTGCCCAGCGTGTGAAATACCGCGATAGCGCGGGGCCATGAGCGCAGGCAAATCCTACTTCTTCATCGGCATCGGCGGCAGCGGCATGATGCCGCTCGCGATGATCCTCGCAGGCCAAGGCGCAACCGTCGCTGGGTCCGATCGCAGCCTTGATCAGGCACGACTGCCCGCCAAGTTCGATCAGTTGCGTAAACTCGGCATCGCGCTGTTCCCACAGGATGGCAGCGGCATCACCAGCGCCGACCAGATCGTCATCGCCTCCGCCGCGATCGAACCGACCGTGCCCGACATGGTCGCCGCCGCGCAGGTGGGTGCCACCCAGATGAGCCGCGCCGAATTGCTGAGCGCGCTGTTCAACGCCGCGCCCCAGGCGATCGGCGTAGCGGGGACGAGCGGCAAATCGACCGTGACGGGGATGATCGGCTGGATGCTCCACGCGCTCGGCCGCGATCCGACGGTCATGAACGGTGCGGTGATGAAGAATTTCGCTGCACCCGATGTGCCGTTCGCCAGTTCGCTGGTCGGCGCGGGCGATCTGTTCGTCAGCGAAGTCGATGAAAGCGACGGATCGATCGCGCTCTATCAGCCAGCGGTCGCGGTGCTCAACAATGTCAGCCTCGACCACAAATCGCTCGATGAGCTGCGCGCTCTGTTCGCCGATTTCATCGGGCGGGCAGGCCATGCGATCGTCAATATCGACAATCCCGATGCCGAGGCGCTCGCCGCCGCACTGCCGCCCGAACGCGTCACCACCTTCTCGATCGAGCGCGCCGCCGATCTGCAGGCGATCTTTATCGAGGAAGCGCCGTTCGGGGTCGACTTCATCGTCACGCAGGATGATCTGATCGTCGAAGTCGCGCTGCAGGTACCGGGGCGCCACAATGTCGCGAATGCGCTCGCCGCGATCGGCGCGGTGCGCGCGGCGGGGGTATCACTGCATGAGGCGGCGGCGGCGCTGTCCGGCTTTACCGGGTTGAGACGACGGTTCGATCTGGTCGGGCGCGCGAACGATATCGCGGTGATCGACGATTTCGGGCACAACCCCGACAAGATCGGCGCGACGCTTGATACGCTCCACGCTTTTCCGGGCCGGTTGCTGATCCTGTTCCAGCCGCACGGCTATGGCCCGCTGAAAGTGATGCGGCGTGAACTCGTCACCAGCTTGGTCGAACGCATGGGGGCAGAGGATGTGCTCGTGCTGCCCGATCCCGTGTATCACGGCGGTACCGTGAACCGAGAAGTGACGAGCGCGGACATCATCGCCGATATCGCCGCCGCCGGTCGCCAGGCGCACCACATCGCGGCGCGCGACCAAGCCGCCGCCTTCCTGGTCGATCAGGCCCGCCCCGGCGACCGTATCATCGTCATGGGCGCGCGCGACGATACGCTCAGCCAGCTCGCCGCCGATATGCTGGGGACGCTGGCATCGCGGGGGTAATATGGTAGGATGCGCCCTCGTTCACCGCTGATGGGATTGCCGATGTTCCGCCGTCTTTTCCTCGATCACCCCGCTTCAGTCGGCGAAAGCTATGTCGAGCATTTCCGGGTCGCGAGCGGTTTCGGCACCGCGATGATCATCGGCGGCCTCGGCGCGGTGGTGCACGCATTCCTGCCCTTTGTATGCAAGACCCGGGGCAGCGACACGATCAATACGCTCCACGCCCGGCTGGTCGCCAAGCGCGAGGCAAAGCGCGCCGCCACCACCCAGATGAAGACGGTCGACTACATCATCTGAGTGGCAGGTAGCGCGACCGTTCGTGCTGACGTTTTTCAACCTCCCCCGTCATCCCCGCGCAAGCAGGGACCCATGGTGAGCACTGCCCCCACCATTGAGCACCACACCATCCATAGGTTCCCGCTTTCGCGGGAATGACGATGGGGGCGGCCATAGATGCGCCTACCCAACCATCCTCCGCCCAATTCGACGTGGAAAGTTTCCTTGTCACCTCGTTTGCATTGATGTAAAGCGTCCTTCACTGATTCGAAAGGACGCTTGTCATGACCAGTCAACCATCTACGATGGCCTATAGGCGGTATAACCGCCGGTTCATCTGGGCGAGCATCGCCTATGCGGTGGCGTTGGTCGGGGCGACCTATGCCTTCAAGCATCAGTTGCTCAGCGGGGCCGGTCCATGGATCGCCGCTGCCCTGCCCGCGCTGGCGATCATCGGCATGTTCGTCGCGCTTGGTCGTTACCTGATCGAGGAGCAGGACGAATATCTTCGGATGCTGATGGTTCGGCAGGGCCTGTGGGCCAGCGGCTTCGCGCTGAGCATGGCGACAATTTGGGGCTTTTTCGAATCGTTCGGGCTGGTCGATCACTTCGACGCTTATTGGGTGTCGGTGCTCTGGTTCTTCGGCCTTGGTCTCGGTGCCATCGCCAATGCCATGACTCGGCGAGCAGAAGCATGAGCAGATCATCCCACACCGATCCGGCTTTTCGGGCCTATCTCCGCCGGTTTTTCCCGACCATGGCAATCTATGTCGCGCTGGTGTTTATCAGCCCGGGGCTGATCTATGCGCTGCACCCGCAGGGGCCATTGCTTTGGGCGATCGCCATTCTGCCCGCGCTGCCGCTGATGGCCGTATTCTGGATCATCGGCATGCTGCTGATCGAATTGCGCGACGAATATGTACGGATGCTCGAAATCAGGAAGGCGCTGGTCGCGACCGGCTTTGCGATGTCTGCAGCGTGTGCTTGGGGCTTTCTGGAAGTCTATGCCCAGACGCCGCATCTGCCGCTGTTCACCGTCCCGATCCTGTGGTTCGGCGGCCTGGGTCTGGGCTCTGCCGTCAATGCGTTGATGACGCGCGGATCCCGTGCGGACATCACCGAATGAAGAACCGCCTGCGCGTGCTGCGGGCCGAGCGCGAATGGAGCCAGGGCGATCTGGCCGACCGGCTCGAAGTGTCGCGCCAGAGCGTCAACGCGATCGAGACCGGTCGATACGACCCATCGCTGCCGCTCGCTTTCCGGATCGCCGAACTGTTCGACCTGCCGATCGAAGCCATTTTTATCAGTCCAACCAAGGAGTAATCCCGATGTTCAACCGTATAGCCGCCCCCGGCGTTGCGGCCCTGCTGGCCACCGCGATGCCGTTTGCCCCCGCCCTCGCCCAGACGACCCCGACCGCTGCCGCGCCAGCGCTCGACCCCGTCATCACCCAGTTGCCGCACATCAGCATCGCCACCACGGGCACCGGCAAAAGCGGGGGCCCGGCGATATTCCTGATCCCCGGCCTCGCCTCGCCCCGCGCAGTGTGGGACGGCGTCGTCGCCGATCTCGCCAAAACGCACCGGGTCTATCTGGTCGAAGTCCACGGCTTTGCCGGCGGCGACATCAAGGGCAATGATAAAACTGGGGACAAGGCTGGCCTGCTCGACGGGATCGCTGCCGATCTGAACGGCTATATCGTTGCCAACAAGATCAAGAACCCGGCGATCGCCGGCCATTCGATGGGCGGCCTGCTCGCAATGATGATGGGCGCGCGCTATCCGGCGTCGACCGGCAGCGTGCTGGTCGTCGACAGCCTGCCCTTTTTCAGCCTGTTGTTCGGCCCAACTGCGACCGTCGACAGCGCCCGCCCTTTTGCCGAACAGGCGCGCGCGCGGACGCTTTCCACACCCGTGCCGACCGAGCCCGTCACGGCGGACCCCGGCGGCATCTGGTCGAACACCGCCGCCGGGCGGATCAAGGTCGCGAACTGGAGCAACAAGGCCGATCCGCGCGTGACCGCGCAGGCGCTGTACGAAGTGATGACAACCGATCTGCGCCCCGAACTCAAAAAGGTTACCGCGAAACCCTTCGCCGTGCTCTATGCGACGGGCGCGGGGCCGCAGGCGAAGCAGATATGGGAATTCGGCTATGCCGGTTCGCCCGCGACGCTGGTGCCGATTGCCGACAGCTGGCATTTCATCATGCTCGATCAGCCCGCAGCCTTCGCAAAGGCCCTGAAGGACTTTCTTGGTCCGAAATGATGCGATCAAGCCACTGAGGTGACGCGAATCATTTGACCCCGGCCCGGCACTCGTCTCCACTCGGGTGCGAGGCCGGGGGGAATGACGATGTCGAGCGATGACGAAGAGGGCGCATTCGCGTTCAGCGGCGACTGGCGCGAATTCGCGCCGATCGCGTTCACCAACCTGCTGCTCTGCATCGTCACACTCGGCATCTACACCTTCTGGGCCCGCACCCGCGAACGTCGCTATCTGTGGAGCAACACCCGCTTCATCGACGAACGGCTCGAATGGACGGGCACCGCGCTTGAGCTGCTGATCGGTTACGGCTTGGCGATCGTCCTGTTTGGTCTGCCCGTCGCCGCGCTGCAATTCGGGCTGCAGGCTTTAGTGTTGCGCGGCTATGGCGGCTATGCGGCGATCAGCGGCATCATCCTCTATTTCCTGCTGCTCTATCTGATCGGCGTCGCGATTTTCCGCGCGCTGCGCTATCGGCTCAGCCGCACTTTCTGGCGCGGCATCCGTGGTGGCAGCCATGATCAGGGGTTGAGCTATGGGTTCAGCTATATCTGGCGCACGCTGGTGGGCTCGCTACTGCTCGGCCTGTTGATCCCGTGGTCGATGGTATCGCTGTGGAACAAGCGCTGGAACGCGATGAGCTTCGGCCCGATGGAGTTTGCATCGAACGCGCGGGCCGGGCCGATCTTTGCGCGCTTCCTGCTCTTCTATCTCTCGCCGATTGCCTTCATCATCCTGTTCGGCCTGCTCGCTTATTGGGGAATGATGCCAGGTCCCGGCGCGCTGCGCCCGCCCCCTGCTGATCTCCGCCAGACGGTGTTCCTCATCTTGATCGCCGCCTATCTGCTGTTCTTCGTGGTGCTGGGGCTGATCGCTTTGGTCTATTACGCCGCTTATTTCCGCGAGGTGATCGGCAATCTGACGCTGGGTGAGCTGTCGTTCGACTTCACCGCCAGCACCTGGGACTGGTTGAAGCTGGCCATCGGCAATTTGTTGCTGGTGGTGCTGACACTGGGGATCGGCCAGATCTTCCTCGGCTATCGCAACTGGGCCTTTTTTATCCGCCACATGCGCGCCTATGGCGAAGTGCGGATCGACGCGCTGACCCAATCGACCACGCGCGAGCCCGGGCAAGGCGAGGGCTTGCTCGACGCGTTCGATGTCGGCGCGTTCTGAGGTGAGTGGCACGATATGAGCGAAACCGTGCGCGTCTGGCATTATGACGGGCAGGTCGCGCGGCGGCGCGACACGACGCTGGTCGCCGATGGCAACCGGTTCGTCCTGGCTGAAGGCGATGCAACCAGCGGCCCCTTCGCCTTTGCCGATCTGGTCGCCCGCGAGCCGGTGGGCGGGCAGCGTGTGTTCGGACTGAAGCGGACGCCAGGCTGGAGCATCACGCTCGCCGAGGAAGCGCCCCCTGCGATCACCTACCAGCTCCCGCCGCTGCAACGCTATGGCGGGATCATCGACCGGGCCGGTTTATGGCCGATGGTGGCGCTGTTCGCGCTGGTCGCCGCCGTTGCGCTGTATGTGGTGGCGCAAACGCCATCAGTGCTCGCCAAGCTGGTGCCGCCCGCCATCGAACGCCAGCTGGGCGATGCGATGATCGGCGATTTCGGCGGACGACTCTGCACCGATCCGGGCGGCACGGCGGCGATCGAGGCGCTCAAGGCGCGGCTGGGGCCCGCCTATCTCGACAGCGAAATCGGGGTGGCCAATATCGCGGCCAACAATGCGATCACCTTGCCCGGCGGGCGGATCATCATCTTCAACGGCCTGCTGCGGGATGCGACGTCGCCCGATGAGGTGGCCGGCGTGCTGGGGCATGAACTGGGCCATGTCGCCAACCGTGACGTGCTCGAATCGCTGCTCCGGCAATTGGGGCTGAGCGTGCTGCTCGGCGGGCTCGACGGCAATATCGGCGGCTATACCAATATGGTCCTGTCGACCGCCTATTCGCGCAGTGCGGAGACCCGCGCCGATGATTTCGCGATCGCCGCGCTGAAGCAGAGCAACATTTCGACGAAGCCAACCGCCGCATTTTTCCGCCGGTTGAGCGGCAAGGATCCGCTGAACAAATCGACCGCGGCATCGGTGCTCGCCTATGTCTCGTCACACCCGGTATCGGCGGTGCGTGCCGATCGCTTCGAAGCCGCCGCCGCTGGCAGCACCGGCGATCGTCCGGCACTCGATGCCGAGCACTGGGCCGCACTCAAGTCGATCTGCAAGGGCGCGAAACCGGCATCGAAGACAATGATCGGTTTTTAAAGTCTGATGACTCTTCGCTAACTTGTACGATCACTCTCGAACCCGTTCGTGTCGAGCGAAGTCGAGAAACCTGCCGCAAGCGCTGCGCGGGATGTCTCGACTTCGCTCGACACGAACGGCAGTTGGTAGTGATTGGATCCAAAGTCATTCCGTCCCAGGGCGACTGCTTCCCAAGCCCCGGCTACGCGCCTAAATGCCCCCCATGTCTGATCAGCCCACCCGCCCCGCGCTTGCCTATTTCCACACCCCGGGCACCGGGCCGGTGACGATCTTCCTGCCCGGCTATGCATCGGACATGAGCGGTACCAAGGCGCTGGCGCTCGAAGCCTGGGCGCAGCGCACCGGGCGCGGATTCCTGCGCTTCGATTATGGCGGTTGCGGACAAAGCGAGGGCGCGTTCGAGGAACAGGCGCTGGCGGGTTGGCGTGATGATGTGCTGGCGATGATCGATCTGGTCGCGCCCGCACCGGTGGTGCTGGTGGGGTCGTCGATGGGCGGGTGGCTGATGCTGCTCGCCGCCCTTGCCCGGCCCGATCGGGTAAAGACACTGGTCGGCGTCGCGGCCGCAGCCGATTTCACCGACTGGGGCTTTTCGACCGACGAAAAGCTGGCGCTGCTCAGCAACGGCCGGATCGAGCGACCTTCCCCCTATGCTGACCAGCCGACTGTCTATACCCGCGTCTTCTGGAGCTCAGGCGAGGCGAACCGGCTGATGCACGGCGTGATCGGCATCGATGTGCCGGTACGCTTGCTCCACGGCCTGCGCGACAGCGATGTGCCGATCGCCCGCGCGATCCGGCTGACCGAATTGATCCGTTCAGCCGATGTGCAGCTGACGATCATCAAGGATGGTGATCACTGTTTGTCGCGCGACAGCGATATCGCGCTGTTGATCCGTGCGGTGGAGGAAGTGACCGACCTGCCATGATGTTGCTGCTGCTGATCGCCCAGACCATAGCGCCCATAACGCCGTCACCCCCATCCGCCGGTACGCAGCCTGTCGACTCGATTGAGGCGCGCTACGAACGCTGCGTCGATCTCGCGACGGGCAATCCGCCCGAAGGCGTGATCGAGGGCACGGGCTGGCGCGCGAATGGCGGTGGTTTCTATGCCCGCCAGTGCCTGGGGATCGCCTATGCCAATCAGGCGAAATGGGTGCCCGCCGCACAGGAATTCGAGGCAGCAGCGCAAGAGGCAGAGGTCGCACGCAGCACCCGTGCCGCGCAATTCTGGGCGCAGGCCGGCAATGCCCGGCTCGCCGCCGGCGATACGGCAAAGGCACGAGCTGCGCTCGATGCAGCCCTTGCCGCTGGCACGCTGGTCGGGCTGCAACGCGGCGAAGCATTGTTCGATCGCGCCCGGACGATGGTGGTCGCTGGCGATCTGGAAAGTGCGCGGATCGATATCGATCAGGCGCTGACCCTGGCTGAGGATGATCCGCTGATCTGGCTGGCATCGGCCGCGCTCGCTCGCCGGATGGATGATCTGCCCCGCGCGCGAAAGGATATCGCCGAGGCGTTTCGGCGATCATCGGATGATCCTTCCGTCTATCTCGAAATCGGCAATATCGCGGCATTTGCCGGCGATGCCGATGGCGCGAAATCGGCCTGGAACGATGCGATACGCGTCGCCCCCTCAAGCGAAGCCGCCGCCAGCGCGCGCGATGCGCTGAAGCAGTTTTCGGATGCACCTCCCCAACCGTAATCGCCCAGACCCGCTGGCAAATTCCCTCGCCACGCCCTATCTCGCCGCCAACGGCATCAACGCCAACCACGCGGGAGCGCGACCATGAAATATCTCCACACGATGATCCGGGTCAGCGATCCCGATGCGACGGTGAAATTCTTCAATCTGCTCGGGCTGGAGGAGCAGAAGCGCTTCGACAGCGAGCAGGGCCGTTTCACGCTGATCTTCCTGGCTGCGCCCGGCGATGAGCAGGCGCAGGTCGAGCTGACGTACAACTGGCCACCGGTTGAGGGCGAGGCCGAAGTCTATGGCGAAGGCCGCAACTTCGGCCATCTCGCCTATCGCGTCGACAACATCTACGAGACCTGCCAGCGGTTGATGGACGCAGGTGTCACGATCAATCGTCCGCCACGCGACGGGCACATGGCGTTCGTGCGCAGCCCCGATAACATCTCGATCGAGCTGCTGCAGGACGGTCATCTGCCGCCCGCCGAGCCCTGGGCATCGATGCCGAATACGGGCCATTGGTGATGGCAATCGAGGTCGTCCGCATCCCTGTCCTCAGCGACAATTATGTCTGGCTGGTGCACGACGCGGCATCGGGCGAAACGATGGTGGTCGATCCCGCTGTCGCCGAACCGGTGCTGGCCGCTGCCACCGCGCGCGGCTGGACGATCAGCGCGATCTGGAACACGCACTGGCACCCCGATCACACCGGCGGCAATGCGGCGATCAAGGCCGCGACCGGCGCGACGATCTATGGCCCCGCCGCCGAGGCTGCGAAGATACCGACGCTCGACATGCAGTTGGCGGAGGGCGACACCGTCAAGCTGGGCGCCCACATCGCCACCGTGCTCGAAACACCAGCGCATACCGCGGGGCACATCACTTACCACTTCGCCGATGATGCGATCGCCTTTACCGGCGACACGCTGTTCGCGATGGGCTGTGGCCGGTTGTTCGAGGGGACGGCCGAACAGATGTTCGCCAATATGCAGCGCCTCGCGCAACTTCCGGATGAAACCACCGTCTATTGCGCGCACGAATATACCGAATCGAACGGGCGTTATGCCCTGGTGGCAGAGCCCGACAATGCGGCGATCGTCAGCCGGATGGCCGATGTTGTTGCCGCCCGCGCCCGCGGCGAAGCGACGGTGCCGACCAGCATCGGCCTGGAACGCGCCACCAACCCGTTCATGCGGGCAAGCAGCGCTACGGAGCTGGCCGAGCGACGTGCAAAAAAGGATGCATTTCGAAGCTGATCGCGGTAAGATGATTGCGGCAGGGGATGGCCATTTGCGCAGGAGATTATCATGCGTCGACTGTTGATTGCATCGCTTGCCCTTATCGCATGCGGCGGGGCGGCCCCCGCCATCGAATCGACTTCGCCCGATCCAAAGAGTGATGAAGGCAAGATGGCGCGCGCGCTGAAGGGGCTGACGCCCGGCAAGCCCGTGAACTGCATTTCGCAATTCCGCCCGAGCTACAACACCCAAACAATCGGCGACACCATCCTGTACCGGGTCAACAACCGGCTGGTCTATCGCAACGACACCACGGGTGGGTGCAGCGCCACGCCAGGGTCAGACACGCTGATCGTCCGCAATTTCGGATCGCAGCTGTGTCGCGGCAACATCATCCGATCGAAACCGGTGGCTGCGCGCTCGGCACCTTCGTCCCCTACACCAAGGCGAAGTGAGATGCGGACATTGCTGATGCTCACCGCGCTGGCGCTGCCACTGGCTGCTGCTACCGCCTCTCCACCGGGACCATCCGCACTCGATCGCACGCGCGATCGCGAGGCGCAGGATCTGGCAAAGGCGCTCGAAGGGCGCGTCCCCGGCAAATCGGAGAAATGTTATTTCCCGACCCGGGCAGCTGCCCCGCCCGAGATAATCGGTACCCGCACAATCATCTATCGCCAGTCGGGCAAACGGATCTGGGTGAATACGTTACGCGAGGAATGCCGCTGGCTGCGCGGCGACCGGACATTGGTGTTCGAAACGCTCGGCTCGCAAGTCTGCCGTGGTGAGCGCATCGGCGTGCGGCCAAGCGGCTCGCCCGTGACCGCGGGCTATTGTTTCTTCGGCGATTTCACGCCCTATGACCGGGTGACGAAACCGTAACATCGCAGCGGCTATCGCGCGCGGTCGGGCAATCCCGACCGCGCCGATCGCTACAGCACGAACCGGCTGAGATCGGTGTTGCGCGCAATCGCGCTCAGCTGGCTTTCGACATAAGCCGCGTCGATCAGCAGCGTCTCGCCGACGCGGTCTTCCGCTTCGAAGCTAATCGCCTCGAGAAGCTTCTCCATCACCGTCTGCAGGCGCCGCGCACCGATATTCTCGATCTCGGCATTCACCTCCGCCGCGATCTTCGCCACCGCGCGGATGCCATCCTCGGTAAAGTCGATCGTCACGCCTTCAGTCGCAATCAGCGCCTTGTACTGTGCGGGCAGCGATGCCTTGGTGTCTGACAGGATCGCCACGAAATCGGCCTCGGTCAGCGCCTTCAGCTCGACGCGGATCGGCAGGCGGCCCTGCAGCTCGGGCAGCAGGTCGCTGGGCTTGGCAACGTGGAACGCGCCTGACGCGATAAACAGGATATGGTCAGTCTTCATCGGGCCGTACTTAGTGGCCACCGTGGTGCCCTCGATCAGCGGCAGCAAATCGCGCTGCACACCTTCGCGGCTCACGGAGCCGCCGCGCACATCGCTGACCGCGATCTTGTCGATCTCGTCGAGGAACACGATCCCGTTCGCCTCGGCATCGGCGAGCGCTACCCGGCTCACCTCTTCCTGATCGAGCCGTTTGTCGGCCTCTTCCTCGACCAGCTTGTCCCAGGCTGCAGGAACGGAAAGCTTGCGGCGCTTGAGCTGGTTGCCGCCCATCGCCTTGCTCATCATCTCGCCCAGATTGATCATACCCATCTGGCCCGGCACTTCGAACGGGGCCTTGGGGGCGTCCTCCACTTCGATCTCGATCTCGGTCGCGTTCAGATGGCCTTCGCGGAAGCGTTGGCGGAATGCTTCGCGGGTTGCCTCGCTCGCGCCCTTGCCGGTCAGCGCATCGAGCAGCCGCGCCATCGCGGCATCCTCGGCCTTGTCCTTCACGGCAACACGGCGGCGTTCCTTTTCGAGCCGCACCGCTTCCTCGACCAGGTCGCGCGCAATCTGCTCCACATCGCGGCCGACATAACCAACCTCGGTAAACTTGGTCGCCTCCACCTTCACAAACGGCGCATCGGCCAGTTTCGCCAGCCGCCGTGAGATCTCGGTCTTGCCGCAGCCGGTTGGCCCAATCATCAGGATGTTCTTGGGCGTCACCTCATCGCGCAGATCGGCACCAAGCTGCTGCCGCCGCCAGCGATTGCGCATCGCCACCGCGACGGCTTTCTTGGCATCGGTCTGGCCAATGATATGCGCGTCGAGCGCGGCAACGATGGTCTTGGGGGTAAGGGCGTCGTTCATTTCTTTTCCGGGTGGGTTTGGCGAGAGCGGGGGGCAAGCGCGCCGGCAAGTGCACGGTCGACGAACCCGTTGACGAACCACGCCGGATAGGTCGCGGCTGGTGTGGTCAAGGCGTCGAGGCGCGCAATCTGTTCGGGGGCAAGTAAAACGTCGGTTGCGGCAAGATTATCGGCAAGCTGGTGCGGCTTTGACGCGCCAACCAGAATGCTGCTCACCTTATCCTTGGCAAGCAACCACGCGAGCGCGACTTGTGCCACGCTTGCGGCATGCGCCTTGGCAATATCGCGCAGCGCATCGACCACGGCAAAGCCCATCTCCTTGTCGAAAGGGATCACGTCGAAGCTGGATAAACGATTATCAGGATCGCTAAGCGTTTCACGCATATACTTGCCACTCAGGAAACCACCGGCCAGCGGGCTCCATACCGTCAGCCCTAGCCCGTAATGCGCCAGCATGCCGAATGCCTCGGACTCGAGATCGCGACCGACGAGCGAGTAATACATTTGACCGTGCGTGAACGGCGCCCAGCCATTGGCGCGCTGCAACTCAACGGCGGCGGCGACCTGCCACGGCAACCAGTTCGAAAAGCCCAGGTAACGCGCCTTGCCGTGCTGCACGATCGTATCGAGCGCCGACAGTGTTTCTTCGAGCGGGGTGTAAGGGTCGGGTCGGTGAGCGATAAAGACATCGACATAATCGGTACCAAGCCGTTTCAGGCTCTGCTCGATCGACCACAGCAAATGGCGGCGACTGAGCCCCGTATCGCCCAACGCCTTGCCAAGGCGAAACCCGGCCTTGGTCGCAATCACCAGATCGTGCCGACGATCGGCAATGATCTGGCCCAAAATCTCCTCGGCCTCGCCATCTGAATACACATCGGCAGTGTCGAAAAAATTGACGCCGCCCGCAATTGCAGCGTCGACCAAGGCGGCCGCTTCCCCTTTGCCGATTTTGGCGACGCCAGGCATTGATGTGCCGCCACCGGTGAACGTCATCGTGCCGAACGAAAGGCGCGAGACGATCAGGCCCGAATTTCCCAATCGGTTGTAAAGCATCTACATTCCTTAAAAATCAGACGGCGCTGTCGAGTGTTTCCACGGTCAGCCGGTCATTGGTGTAGACGCAGATGTCAGCCGCGACGGCCATCGCCTTGCGGGCCAGCACTTCGGCATCGGCTTCGTAATCGGTAAGCGCACGCGCGGCGGCGAGCGCGAAATTGCCGCCCGATCCGATCGCCGCGATCCCCGCTTCGGGCTCCAGCACGTCGCCGTTACCGGTCAGGATAAGGGTCACGTCCTTGTCGGCGACGATCATCATCGCCTCCAGGTTGCGCAGATATTTGTCGGTCCGCCAGTCCTTGGCGAGCTCGACCGCCGCGCGGAGCAGCTGGCCGTGATGTTGTTCCAGCTTGCGTTCGAGCCTTTCGAACAGCGTGAAGGCATCCGCAGTTGCCCCAGCGAAACCGCCGATGACGCTGCCGTCACCCAGCTTGCGGACCTTGCGGGCATTGGGTTTCATCACCGTCTGGCCCATCGAGACCTGACCATCGCCGGCGATCACGACCTTGCCACCACGCCGCACGGAAAGGATTGTGGTGCCGTGCCACACCATGTCTTTGTTGCTCATGAACGGCGATATGGGATCGCCGGTGCGGGTGCGCAATCCGTGCCGAAACTGTCCTGGCTCAATTCCCAATAACAACCGTTTGTCCCGAGCGAAGTCGAGGGACGGGCCACAAACGCTGCGCAGGGTGTCTCGACTTCGCTCGACACGAACGGGGAAGAATGGCAGTAAAGACAAGTCGTTACCGGCTATTCGCCTTCAAAAACGCCGTGCTGTCCGCTAGCGTGGTCGCGTTGCCGCGGAACGGCAGTGACAGGCCCATCACCAGATCGTTGTGGCTCTTGCCCGCATATTCCTTCAGCTCGAAACGTGCGCCGAGTTCGGTCAACCGTTTCGCCAGCCGGGTCGCGTTGCGCGGTTTAACCACATCATCGGCGGTGCCCTGCGCCAGTTGCAGCGGTGGCGTGTCTTTGGCCACATAAGTGATCGGCTGGGTTTCGGCAGGCGTTGGCCAGGCCGAGAATGCGGCGCGCGCGCGGTCGCTTTCCCAAGGGTAAAAGGCATAGGGGCCGGCGAATAGCGCGGCAGCGCGAACGACCTTGGGGTCGACGCCGATGTCGCGCAGATACTTCCCGTCGAGCGCGAGCATCGCCGCGTTATAGGCCCCCGCCGAATGGCCCGAGAGCGTGATCCGCGCCGGATCGCCGCCATAGTCCGCTATGTGATCGCGCACCCATTTCACCGCGAGCGCTGAATCCTGGACGAAAATCGGGAAGCGCACACCGGGCACCAGCCGATAATCGGGGATGACGACGATGAACCCCTGCCCCGCAAACGCGCGGCCGACAAAGCCATATTCCTGGCGCGATCCCTTGGTCCAAGCGCCGCCATAATAGAAAATCACCACCGGCAGCTTTTCCGCACCGCGCTTGGCGGGTGCCCAAACATCGAGCTGCTGGCGCGGCGCGGTGCCGAAATCGACGTCCTTCGCGACCTGCACCGCGTCGGGCTGGCCGAGCGTCATTTTGTCGATCAGGTTGAGCATCATCGGCGGCGACGCAAAGAAATAGGCATAGCCCAGCCCCGCCACGATCAAGGCCACTATCCCCAGAATAATCCGCCCAATCGTCATGCAGCATCCCCAACCGTTGTCCTTTAAGCGTGGGGCACGGCGCGGGCCAGCACAAGCCCCGCCATCGCCCTTACCCCGCATTGCCACCTGTGCGGAATCGGCATAGCAAGCGTCGAAACAATCAGGGAGAGAATGATGCGGAAATTCGCAATCGGCGCGCTGCTGCTGGCGGGCGTGAGCAGCAGCGCTGCAATTGCCAAGGGGCCGACCTTTTCCGCGTCGATTGTGCGCACCAGCTATGGCATTCCGCACATCACCGCGAGCAACTGGCGCGGGATCGGCTACGGCGTGGGATACGCCTACGCCCAGGATAATCTGTGCATGATCGCCGAAGAGTTTGCGACGGTGGCAGGTGAGCGATCGCTGCATTTCGGGCCGAAGGAAACCGCGATCCTTGGCTTTGAGAAAATCGATAACCTGTCATCGGACATTTTCTTCCGTTCCGCGATCGACATGCCCAAATTGCGGCGCGGCATTTCTGCGCAGATCCCCGAAGCGCGTGACGTGATCGCCGGGTATGTCGCCGGGTATAACCGCTTGCTGCGCGATTTAGGGCCGACTGGCGTACCCGCCGAATGTCGCGGCAAGGCCTGGGTTCGACCGATCACCGCCGACGATATGCTGCGGCTAACCGAGAAGCAGGTGCTGCTGGCAAGCTCGCTCGCGCTGGCGGGTGCGGTGGTGAACGCAGCCCCTCCCGGTGGCGCACAGGCCGCCGACCAAAACGTCACCATTCCCGATCAGGACAAGATCGGCATTGGCAGCAATGGCTGGGCGTTTGGCGGCGACGTGACCGAAAGCGGGCGCGGCGTGCTGATCGGCAATCCGCATTTTCCGTGGAATGGCCCCGCGCGCTTCTGGGAAATGCATCTGACGATCCCCGGGGTGTATGATGTCATGGGTGTCGGCATTGCTGGCACGCCAATCGTCTCGCTGGGCTTCAACAAGGATATCGGCTGGACCCACACTGTCACCGCCGCGCAGCATTTTACGCTGTTTGAGCTAGAGCTCGATCCCACCGATCCGACCCGCTATATCGTCGACGGCAAATCGGAACGGATGACGCCGAAAACGGTCAGCATTCCGATGCCCGCCGGGACGGCACCCGTCACCCGGACGCTCTATTCGAGCCGGTTCGGGCCAATGGTGGCCGCCCCCGCCCTGCTGCTCAGCTGGGGCAAGACCAAGGCGTTTTCGATGCGTGACGCCAATGCCGGCAACCAGCGCGGACTGGCGGCGTGGATAGCCATCGGCAAGGCGAAATCGGTCGCCGATATCAGGTCCGCTGTGACCAAAACGCTCGGCATTCCTTGGGTGAACACCATCGCGGTCGACCGCGCCGGTAATGCGCTGCATGCTGATGTCACCGCCGTCCCCAATGTTACCGCCGCCAAGGCCAAGGACTGCGCCACCCCCGCTTCGGCGCTTCTGGCAGGACGGGTCGTGCTCCTCGATGGCAAGCGCGCTGCGTGCGACTGGGACGATGTGGCGGGAACTGCTGCACGACGCCTGCTCCCCGCTTATGAACAGGCGATCTGGGAGCGCCGCGATTATCTGGCGAACAGCAATGACAGTTACTGGTTGAGCAATGCCAGCGCGCCTTATCGTCAACTCTCGCCGATCCTGGGAGCATGGGGCACGATGCGCACGACGCGGACGCGATCTGGCCTGATCGAAATCGAGCGGCGGCTCAAGGGCACCGATGGTCTGCCCGGCACCAAGATCGATCTGCCGCGCGCCGAGGCGATGGCCTTTGCCAATAAGAGCCTGGTCGCCGAGCTGGTGGTCGACAAGCTGCTCGCGCTTTGTGCCGACAAGCCTGACGTAGCCGCCGCCTGTAACGCCCTGCGCGGATGGGATCGCAAATATGATGTCGACAGCCGGGGCGGCTATCTCTTCGCGGTATTCGCCGCCAATATCCGGTCGATCGCCAATCTATGGGCAACCAAATACGACCCCGCTGATCCGGTCCACACCCCCCGTGATCCAATCACCGATGGTGATAATGGCACCAAGATGATCGCTGCGCTGGCCAAGGCTGCTGCGACGCTGTCGGCAGAAGGGATAGCGCTCGACGCACGCTGGGGCGATGTCCAGTTCGCCAAGCGTGGCGACCAGCGGATCGCTGTGCACGGTGCCGAAGGATCGCTCGGCGTCCTCAACGTGCAGCAGGGGCAGAAGGTGCCCGGCGGCATCACCCCGACGCATGGCTCGAGCTATGTCCAGGCGGTGACCTTCGACGATACGGGACCGGTAGTCGATGCCGTGCTCAGCTACTCGCAATCCACCAACCCCGCCTCGCCACATTTCGGCGATCAGACGTTGCTCTATTCGGCCAAGCGTTGGGTCCGCCTGCCTTTCACCAAGGCGCAGATCGACGCGGACACGATCGGCAAGCCGGTGACGATCAGCGAATAGACGGGCTACCTACCGCTGCCCAAAAGCCGTCACCCCGGCCATGTGCCGGGGTGACGGAGGATGGGATGGCGCGTGAGTTTTGCATTGTCGGCTGATCCGCGCCCGGTGTGATCCGAAGTGGCGGACGCAAAATATCGACCTGCAGCTGCTGAAAATCTTGGTCGGGACGACAGGATTCGAACCTGCGACCCCCACACCCCCAGTGTGATGCGCTACCAGGCTGCGCTACGTCCCGACCGAGGGGGCGGCATTATGCGTCTGTCGCCCTTGATGCAAGCATTACCCGTCTGGTGCATCGGCTGGCGGAACGGATGCCGCCGGCGGGATACTGAAAACCGCGCTGGCCCGGGCGATCAGTCGGTCGCCGGTCGTCACGCGGGCCTCGCCGAACGCCAGCGTGCGGCCAACGCGAACGGGAGTTGCGGCAACCTCCAGCCAGTCGCCGATCCGCGCGGTGCCGGTAAAGTCGCAGGTCAGGTTGACCGTCACGATACCGCCGACCCCGGCCCCAGATAGCGCACAGGCGAGCCCCATCGCATTATCCGCCAGCGCTGCGATCAGGCCGCCATGCGCCATGCCGCGCGCGTTGGTGTGTGGTGTCGCGACCAATACACCGATGGTCAGCACATCGCCCTCGCGCTTCGAGTAGAGCGGCTCCCACGCATCGGTGAGCGGGCTCTTGCGGAAATGCGGCGCGAAGCCGGGCGGCGGATCAAGCACGCGAGGCCGCCGTGCGCAGCGCACCATCCATCCACGCGGCCGGCGCATCATCGAATGTGTAAAGCCGAGTCTCGATCAGGTCAGGGCGAAAGCCGTGCGCGTGGTAGCAATCGAGCGTCGGCGGGATGTTGGTGCGCACATTGGCACGTCCGGTGCGCAGCGCGATGCCCTTGTGATACATTTCCAGCATAGGCACCGGTGTAGTCGCGCCGAGATGGATCGTCACGCTGGTCAGCAAGCCTTCCGGTTCGGTCGCGCGGATCGCCTGGATCAGCGTGTCGGGCGTCCCGCACGCATCGACGACGATTTCATAAAGCATCGGCAGCTCACCCGGTAGCGTGATCGGGTTGGCACCATAGGCCGCGGCCTGCGCCAGCCGTGCGGGATCATCATCGGCATAATCCACCCGCCCCGCACCCAGCGCAACCGCCAGCCCGGCAGCATAAAGGCCGATCACCGAGGCGAGGCCGCCCATCACCAGCACGCTCGCGCCCGGCCTCTCAGCAAGCTGAGGCGCCACCGCGCGCCAACTGTCGGCTGCCATATCGGCCGCACCGATCATCGCGACCGGATCAGCCCCCAGCGGCAAGGGCACCAGCATCGCATCGGCGAACGGCACCGCGACCAGATCAGCGGCGGCACACCCGTAATTGCCGGGCCGCCCCATGCCATAGCTGGCAGCGAACGGTACCGACTGGCACCGCCCGGTAAAGCCGCGGCGGCAGTTCCGACAATCACCGCAGCTGATTTGCGAGGGTACGATCACGCGCTGACCGGGCCGCACTTGCCGGACGCCGTCACCGATTTCGACGACCTCGCCAATCATCTCGTGCCCGATCGGCTCACCCGCTGCCATTGGCGCGAGCCCACGGACATAGCCGACATCGAGATCGCAGCGCCCGAGCACGATCGGGCGCACCAGCGCTGCGCCGGCGCTGGCCAGCACCGGGGATGCCGCCTCGCGCCACTCGACCAGACCGGGCCGAACGAAGGTCAGCTGCCGCATCAGGGTTTGGCCCCATCGATCGCCAGCGGCACCTCAAAATAGGTGACGACCGGATCGCTGCCATAGGTAGCCTTGGCGCGCGCGACCCAGGCATCGCTGAACCAGGCCTGCGCTGCCGCCTTGCTCGACCAGTAGTAGATGCCGCCAAAGCGCTTGGGCTCGATCGTGAAATATTTACGGATCAGGCCGGGGATTGCCTGATAGCGGGGAGCCGCCTTGTCGAATTCACCCTTCAGATAGGCATCGGAGACGCCCGGCGGGGTGGCGATGCTGACGACCACCGCGACCCGACCCGTTGGGGCGTCGGGACGGGCATTGGCGGTAAGCGGCAGCGCGATCAGCGCGGCGCCTAGGGTTAGCGGGATCAGCTTCATGGCATTGCTCCTGTTCAAGCGATGCCCCGATCTACGCCTGCCGGCGGGAACGGATAAGATCAATGAATGCAAATCGCTTTCGCATGAAACGCAAAACCACTAGGCTTAAGCGATGGACAGCGAGGACCTTAAGCTGCTGCTGATGCTCGATGAGCGGGGCTCGCTCAGCGCGGTTGCCAAGCAGCTGGACTTGGCGGTCTCCACCGTCGCGCGGCGGCTGGAGGGGCTCGAGGCGACATTGGGGCTGCGGCTGCTCGATCGGCGCGCGAACGGCGTGCGGCTGACGAGCGAGGGCAGCCGAATTGCGACGCTCGCTGCGCCGCTGGTCGATCAGGCGGCGCGCATTGGTCGCGCGGCATCGGCGCTCGGGGCAGCGAACGCGGCAGGCAATGTCACGATATCGGCGACCGACCTGATCGTCACCGATGTGCTTGCCCCCGCTTTGCCGCAGCTTTGGCAGGCCGCACCGGGGCTGAGCGTGACGCTGCGTGCGCAAGGTGAGGTCGTCAGCCTTGCCGCGCGCGAGGCCGATATCGCGCTGCGCATGTCGCGCCCCGAAGGTGCGAGCCTGATCGCGCGGCGCATCTATGAAATCGAGCTGGGCTGCTTTGCCAGCGCCGATTATCTTGCCGGGCGCGATGCAGCGGCGATCAGCCTGCGTGACGAACGCTTGCTGATCTATGACGATAGCTATGGCCGGATTGTCGAGACCGACTGGGTGGCCAAGGCAGGGCTTGACGGCGCGGTCGCGCTGCGCACCGGGAGTACGCGCGCGCTGTTGACCGCGGCGGCGGCAGGCGGCGGCATCGCGTTGCTGCCAGTGACTTTCGCCCGCGACGCCGGCCTCGTTCGCCTGCCGCTCCCCATTCAGATACCGCCCCGTCCGGTCTGGCTGCTCACCCACCGCGATGTGCGCCGCTTGCCCGCCATCCGGGCCGCGCATCGCTGGATCGCGGGCGCCTTTGCGCGGTTGGCGCACACCTGACCTCATCAGGGACGTTGCACGCACAGGCCGATGGTGATAGCGCGCGCCGCTTAACGATAGCGGCAACACGCCGTATCACTCCAGCCGTTCAGGACATTCATGTTCGTGCCCCCCGCCTTTGCCCAGACTGCTGGTGCCGCCGCCGATGGCAGCGGATCGATCGCCATGATCATCCCCTATCTGTTGCTGCTCCCGCTCGCCTATTTCCTGCTGATCCGCCCGCAGCAAAAGCGGATGAAAGTGCTGCAGGATTCGATCAACGCGGTGAAGAAGGGCGATGAAGTGACGACCGCCGGCGGCATTGTCGGCAAGGTTATCAAGGTCGATGACCGGATCGTCGAGGTGGAGATTGCCACCGGCGTGAAGGTGAAGGTCGTCAAGGCAACGCTGGCCGCGATCGCGCCAAGCGGCGCCGGCAAACCTGCAAACGACTGATCGCACCAATGCTCGATTTCCCGCGCTGGAAAATAGCTTCGATCCTCGGCTTGCTGGCGGCACTGATGCTGCTCGCCGTCCCCAGCTTCGTGCCGGAACGCTACACGAAGGATCTGGGCGTTTCGCTGCCGCGGATCAATTTCGGGCTCGATCTGGCAGGCGGCAGCTATCTACTGCTCGAAGCCGATACCGCCGATGTCGCCGCGTCGCGGATCGAACAGATGCGCGATACGGTGGCAACCGAAATGCGGCGTGGCACGCCCAAGATAGGGATTGGCGATATCTCGACGCGGGGCGGCAAGCTAAGCTTCCTCCTGCGCGACGTGACGCAGGTTGATGAAGCGCGCGAACGGTTGTTGCCGCTTACCAATGGTGCAGGGCTGACCGGGCAGCGCGACTGGACGATCGAAGTGGTCGACGGCCAGCGCTTTGTCCTTACCCAAACCCAAGCAGGTCTGACCCAGGCGATCGACACGGCTATGGCCGACGCGACTGAAGTCGTCCGCCGCCGCATCGACGAACTCGGCACCCGCGAGCCGACGATCATCCGCCAGGGCAGCAACCGCATCGTCGTGCAGGTGCCTGGCCTGCAGGATCCGCAGGCGCTGAAGGATCTTCTCGGCAAGACGGCGAAGCTCGAATTCAAGCTGGTCGATCTGACCGCTGATCCGGCAGAGGTCGCCAAGGGTCCGCGCGGTAATGCACCGGTCGGCAGCCAGATTTTGCCCTATACCGAAGGCGGCAGTTCGATTGCGGTGAAGCGGTCGGTGATCATTTCGGGGGATCAGCTGATCAACGCGGTACAAGGCAATGATTCACAGACGAACGAGCCCAATGTCGTCATCACCTTTGATAGCCAGGGAGGTCGCAAATTCGCGCGGGTGACGCAGGAAAATGTCGGCAAGCCGTTCGCGATCATCCTGGATAATCAAGTCATCTCCGCCCCCAATATCAACGAACCGATCCTTGGCGGCACGGCCTCTATTTCGGGCAGCTTTACGGTCGAGACGGCGAACCAGCTCGCCATCGCATTGCGATCGGGCAAGCTGCCGGTGGCTCTAAAGGTGGTCGAGGAACGCACGGTCGGGCCTGATCTGGGTGCCGATTCGATCCGCTACGGCATCACTGCATCGATCATCGCGGCAGCCGCGGTGATCGTGTTCATGCTCGTCACCTATGGCCGCTTCGGCGTCTATGCGAACATCGCCGTCGTCATCAACATCGTGGTGATCATCGGCGTGCTGGCGCTGCTGAACGGCACCCTGACCTTGCCGGGCATTGCCGGTTTCGTGCTGACGATCGGCACCGCGGTCGACGCGAACGTGCTGATCAACGAGCGTATCCGCGAAGAGCGGCGGCGCGGGCGCAGCGTGATCCAGTCGGTCGAGCTCGGCTATAAGGAAGCATCGCGCACCATTTTCGAAGCGAACATGACCCACGCGATTTCCGGTGTGATCATGTTGCTGCTCGGCTCCGGCCCGGTGAAGGGTTTTGCCGTCGTCCTGCTGATCGGCATCGCGACATCGGTGTTCACCGCCGTTACGTTCACGCGCATGCTCGTCGTGCTCTGGGTGCGCAAAAACCGCCCCAGTGAAATCAACATTTGATCGGCGGATAAAGCCATGCGCCTGCTGAAACTCGTTCCAGACAACACCAATATCGGCTTTGTCCGCCTGCGCTTCTGGGCGTTCGGGCTGACCGCGCTGTTGTCAATCGCGGCGCTGGCGACAGTGTTTGTCTATAAACTGAACCTCGGCGTCGATTTTGTCGGCGGGCTGATGATCGAAGAGAAGTTCCAAGCCGAGCCCTCGCTCGACACGCTGCGCACGTCGATCGATGCGCTCGAACTGGGCGAGGTTCGCCTCCAGTTATATGATGACAAGCGCACCGTCTCCATCCGTCTGCCAGCGCCGGAATCGCAGGATAAAGATGCCACCGCCGCTGTAGTCAAAAAGGTGCAGGCCGCGATCAACAAAGATTTCCCGACCGCCAAATTCTCCAAGCAGGATGCGGTATCGGGCAAGGTATCGAATGAGCTGATTTGGAAGGGTGCAGCCGCCGTGGCGCTCGCGGTGCTCGGCATCGGCCTGTTCGCGATCTTTCGGTTCGAATGGCAGTTCGGCGTTTCCACCGTCGTCGCGATCGTCCACGATCTGCTGATGACGCTGGGTTTCTTTGCGGTCACCCAGTTCGAATTCGATCTGAACATCGTGGCGGCAGTGCTGACGATCATCGGCTATTCGATCAATGACAAGATCGTGATCGATGACCGTATCCGCGAAAACATGCGCCGCTATCGCAAGATGGACATGCGCGAGATCATCGATCTGTCGGTCAACGAGACCTTGCCCCGCACAGTGATGACCTCGCTGACGATCCTGCTCGCGCTTGGTGCGCTGCTGTTGTTTGGCGGACATGTGTTGCGTGGCTTCACCGCCGCGATGATACTGGGCATCGTCGTCGGCACCTATTCGTCGATCTATGTATCGTCATCGCTGCTGATTACGCTTGGCCTGCGCGCCGATCCCAATCTGGAAAAGGCGGCAGGCAAGGCCAACATCGCCACCAACGCCGAACGCGTGGGCCCCAAAGACCCCGTCTGATGCGGCTGGAACATGAATCCGCCCCCGACGGCCCGATCATCAAAGGGTTTTCGGGCGGCGGCTTCCGGATTGACGACAATGTCTACACCGCCTTGCTGCTCACCCCGGCAGGCGCGCATGGCTGGACACCGCCAGCGATTGCCACGCTATCGGCGAGCGATGTCGCGACGCTGACGGCGCTTGATCCGCTTCCCGAATTCGTGATCCTCGGCACCGGCGTTGGGCTGATCCACCCCTCACGAACGCTGGTGACCGCGCTTGAGGCGCAAGGCATCGGCATCGAGGTGATGGACAGCCGCGCTGCTGCCCGCGCGTGGAGCGTGCTGCGCCAGGAAGGTCGCTGGATTGCAGCGGCGCTCTATCCGCTCGATCACCGCGGCTAAGACAACACCAATTGCGCCTCGACGCAACGGACTCGGCGCGTTAACCTTTCGTGACAAAAACGACAGGGAGAGATTTGTGAAGCGCTTCGTTTTATCTACCGTGTTCTGTGCGATTGCCGCCACCATGATCGGCATCGCGCCCGCTGCGGCGCAAACGCCGCCTGCTACCCCGGCTGCGCCCACCATCCTTCGCGCGCCCGATTACACGCAAGACGCCGACTGGCTCTGCCGCCCCGGCCGCGCTGATGCATGCGCCGCCGATCAGACCGCAACGGTGATCGCAGCCAATGGCAAGCGCACGATCGAACCATTCGTGCCGGCCGCTGCGCCGAAGTTCGATTGCTTTTATGTCTATCCCACCGTGTCGCTCGACACGACGCCGAACAGCGATCTGAATGCCGGGCCCGAAGAAAAGCAGGTCGCCGCCTTTCAGGCTGCGCGCTTTGCCAAAAATTGCCGGGTGTTCGCTCCGCTGTACCGCCAGGTCACGCTGACGGCGCTGCGGGACATCATGACGGGCAAGGCTGTGCCCGCTGATCGCGCGCTGGCCTATGCCGATGTGCGCGCTGCCTGGTATGAGTATCTGCGCCGCGACAATCAGGGCCGCGGGGTCGTGCTGATCGGGCATAGCCAGGGTGCCGGCATTTTGAAGCAATTGCTGATCGAGGAGATTGATCGCAAGCCGATCGCTGGGCAGCTGATTTCGGCGATGCTGATCGGCACTAATGTCGGCGTACCCGAAGGCCGCGATGTTGGTGGCGAGCTGAAGACCATTCCGCTGTGCCGCCGCGCTGATCAATGGGGCTGCATTGTCAGCTATGTCACCTTCCGCGCCGATGCACCGCCGCCCGCCAACAGCCGTTTCGGCGTCGTCGCGCAGCCCGGCATGGTTGCTGCGTGCACCAATCCCGCGATGCTCGCTGGTGGCAAGGCCATCACCGACAATTATCTGGGCACCAACGGCGCGGGGATTGCCAGTTCAAAGCAAGCGCCCTGGACGAGCGACGGCGCTGCGGTGACCACACCATTCGTGAAGGCACCCGGGCTGCTTTCGGCAGAATGCGTCGCCAATGGCAAGTTCCGCTACCTTGCGGTAACGGTCAATGCGGTGCCGAGCGATCCGCGCACCGACACGATCGGCGGGGATGTTGCGGTCGGTGGCCAGATTCTTGCCGATTGGGGCCTGCACCTGATCGATATGCCGGTGGCGATGGGCAACCTCGTCACGCTGTCGGCCTCGCAAGCCAAGACGTGGCTCAAGCGCCCCGGCGCGCGGTGATCGGCTGGCCACCAACAGCTTTAAACTGGATAAACCTTACTCCGTTCACCCCGAGCGAAGTCGAAGGGCAAGCGCTGCGCGTTGGCTTCGACTTCGCTCAGCCCGAACGGGGGTGAGATTCAAGGCAGCTAAAGGCATCCGACGTGATCTCCGGCGGAGACCAGACGATGCAGATGCGCGTACAGCGCATCGGTGTTCGCCGCCCAGGTAAAGTGTTCCGCCCCGCGCCGCACCGAGTCCGGCGCGGGCGGATCGGCCAACAGTGATGCGATGGCCTGTGCAAAGGCCGCCGGCTCGCGGGCCGCGATCCGCCCGAAATCGGGGTCGGTTACCACCTCAGCCGCGCCGCCTGCGGCGGTAATGACGATCGGCGTGCCGCACGCCAGCGCTTCGACCCAGGCATTGGCGAGCCCTTCGGACGCGGACGCGAGTGCCATGACATCAGCGGCAGCAAGCAAGGCAGGCAGTTCGGCATGCGGCATGCTGCCGAGCAGGCGGACCCGATCGCTCAGTCCCAGCCGGGCAATATCGGCCACCAATGCGGGACGTGACGGCCCTTCGCCGGCAACCAACAGGCTAACCCCCGGCAGCCCGGTCATCGCACGGATGACAATGCCATGCCCCTTGCGATCAATAAGCGCGCCGAGCGACACGATCAGCGGCCCCGTGATCCCGATCGCCGCCTTGGCCTGCGGGCGATCGACCAGAACGAACCGATCGAGATCGACGCCGGTGCGGTGCACGGTGATGCGATCGGCCGGGATGCCGAGTGCCGCCATATCCTCCCGCATTGCCTGCGATACCGCCAGCACGCCGTCGGCCGCACAACCGGCGCTGCGCACCTGCGCTGCCGTCGGCCCCTTGCCCCAATGATGGATATCAGCCCCGCGCGCCTTGATCGACACCGGCACACCGAAATGCCGCCCCAGTGCGATGGCAGCTGGACCATCGGGAAAGAAAAATTCGGCATCGATCACGTCGAACGCAAAATCGCGCCGGATGTCAGCCAGCACCGGCAGCAAGGTGCGCACCAACATCGGCACATGCAACCGCCCGCTTATACCCGGCATCGCCGCAAAGCGGGGTCGCTGGATGGCCAGTCCCTTCCAGTCTTCCACCAGCGGCACGCCGTCAAAGCCTCGATACCGGGCATGGCGGGACAGCGGCCAGGGCGGCACCCCGATTGGCGCGACAACCCGCAGCGACACATCAGGATGCGCGGCAAGCCCCAATGTCTGCCGTTCGACGAACACCCCGAAATTAGGGCGCCCGGCATCCGGGAACAGTGTCGAAAGGGTCAGCACGCGCAACATCGGGCAGTGCTATCATCAAGCCGTTAAATTTGTCAGCCGGGCAGCAGCGTATATCGGTGCTGCATGAAGCGGTTCCAGCCCTTTTTCGTCTCGCTTTCGACCGCGAAAAACAACGCCCCATCACCCGCCGGCCAGTACACCATCCGGGCGCGGCCGGCAGGCATGTCTGCCTCGAATGCAATCGCGTGCGGATCGATATCAAGCGCCGACGCCGCAACGCCGTTCGATCGCTTGCCGTCCGAAGTATAGGAATGGAATATCAGTCCCGACTCGCCCTTGCCGAACAGCGCGAGCTCTTCATACTGGCGGTTCGGCCCGATCACCCAAACAGCGGAAAGCTGAATATAGCGGCCGTTCAGCACCGGCTTGAATTCGCGCGTGCATTGCATCGTGCTGGCGCCGTCTGGCCCTACCGCTTCGGCCTCCCAGCGACCGAGCAAGGGCTTCAAAGGCCCTAACATGCCGCGCCCCGGCCGCCAATATTCCGGTATTGATGTGGTCCCCCCGGCCATTATCGCCCCCGATTGCTAGATCCTATTGCTTCCCGGATACGCAAACAGCACGTCTCCCCCCGCCGCCACATCGATCCGCGCCTGGTCGCGCAGCATCAGGCATTGTCCCGCCTGCCACGGCACATCATCGGCAACGCCGTGCCCCGCGAGCGGCACCAGCCATCCCGGCACGTCGACCGGCAGCGACACATGATGCTCGCCAGCGGCCCAGCGTTCGAGCACGAATTTGGGGCCTTCCGCCAAAATGCTGCGCTCAGGTGCCACCTCACCGGGTGCTGCCTGGGCCACGAACGGCTCCGCCTGCGACACGGCAACCCCGGCATCGAGATGCAATTCACGCGGGCGACCATAATCATAAAGCCGATAGGTCAGATCGACATTCTGCTGGACCTCGACCAGCGTGATACCAGCGCCGATCGCATGGACCGTACCGGCCGGTGAATAGAAATAATCACCTGCCTTGACCGGTTTCCAGTCGAGGAGCTCAACGATCGATCCATCCAGCGCCGCTGCGCGCAGGGCATTGACCTCAACCGGGGCAAGGGTGCCCAGCGCGATCGTCGAATCCGGCTCGGCCGCCAGGATTACCCACGCCTCATCCTTGCCGCGCGGATAACCAGCGGCGCGCGCGGCTTCATCATCAGGATGCACCTGAACCGACAATTTTTCGCTGGTAAACAGATATTTGATGAGCAGATCGGGCGCCGCATCACCCGGTGCCTCGAACCAGACTTCTCCGACTGGCGCTCCGTCCGATGCCGGATCGGCGAAGCCTGGCCACAGATGATGACGACCCCAGGGCTTTTCGACACGCTTGGTGGTAAGCAGGGTGGCAGTCATGACTGATCTTTACTCCGGCGAGATGCCTGAAACAGAGAACGCCTGTCCCTGCCACACGATCCCCGGCTTCGCCAAGCGCGAGCGATGGCACCGCACCGGAACTTGCCACACGAAAAACATTGTTCGCCGCTAGCTTGCTCGGCTATGACATCATCCATGCGTAAAACCCTGTCCCCTTTCGCCACGCTCGCGCTGATCATTGCGGGTTCCTTGACCATTGCCGGCTGCGCCGGTGGGAAGAGCAAGGGGGATCTGCCCTATGTCGCGCGCGACGTTGGTACGCTCTATTCTGCGGCCAAGACCCGGCTCGACCAGAATCGCTATCAGGAAGCCGCCGCGCTTTTCGATGAAGTCGAACGCCAGCACCCCTATTCGATCTGGGCACGACGGGCGCAGCTGATGGGGGCTTTCGCTTATTATCTGAACGCCGATTACGCCAAATCGATCGAATCCGCGCAGCGCTTTTTGTCGGTCCACCCCGGCAATCGCGATGCGCCTTATGCCTATTATTTGATCGCGCTTGGCTATTACGAGCAGATCTCTGACGTGACGCGCGATCAGCGGATCACCCAACAGGCCCTTGATGCGCTTGGCGAACTGCAGCGCCGCTATCCACAAACGAAATTTGCCGCCGATGCCCGGCTGAAGACCGATCTGGTCCGCGACCATCTGGCCGGCAAGGAAATGCAAGTCGGTCGTTTTTACGAAGAACGCGGCGACTGGCTCGCCGCATCGATGCGCTTCCGCCATGTGGTCGAGGATTATCAGACGACGACGCACGTTCCCGAAGCGTTGATGCGGCTGACCGAAACCTATCTCGCGCTTGGCGTGCCCGAAGAAGCGAAGAAAACCGCCGCCGTACTTGGTGCCAACTATCCCGGCACGGACTGGTACGAACGCGCGTATAAGCTGATGGGCGAGTATAAGCCCCGCCCGGTCGAGAAGGCCGGCCTTTAATCCGGTCGGGCGCGATGCGACCGTTGCACCCATGATGATCAATCCGTGCTGAACGCCCTTTCGATCCGCGATGTCGTGTTGATCGAAGCACTCGACCTCGATTTCGGGCAGGGTCTGGGGGTGCTCACCGGGGAAACCGGCGCAGGCAAATCAATTCTGCTCGATGCGCTGGGACTGGCGCTTGGCGCGCGCGGCGAAACATCGCTGGTGCGGCAGGGCACGGCACAGGCCGTCGTCACCGCGAGCTTCGATCCGCCCGCGATCGGCACCCCGGTCGCTGGTTTGCTTGAGCTTAACGGCATTGATTTCGATCCCGGCGAACCATTGTTGATCCGGCGTATCGTCAAGGCCGATGGCGGCAGCCGCGCCTTCATCAACGATTCGCCGGCGTCCGCGACGCTGCTGCGCGATCTTTCGGGGCATCTGGTGGAAATCCACGGCCAACATGACGATCGCGGGCTGCTGAACCCGCGCGGCCATCGGGCGCTGCTCGATGCGTTCGGACGGATCGATACTATCCCCGTCGCCCTCGCTCACCGCGCAATGCATGCCGCCCAGACCGCGCTCGATGAAGCCCGCGCTGAACTCGATGCCGCCGCGCGCGACCGTGAATGGCTCGATCACGCCGTCGCCGAACTCACTACGCTTGCTGCCGAACCGGGCGAGGAGGAAATCCTCGCCACCCGCCGCCAGGGAATGCAGCGCGGAGAAAAAATTGCGGGCGATCTGCAGGCGATCGCCGATCTTCTCGATGGATCGGAGGGCGGGCTCGCCCGGTTACGTCAGGCCGCGCGGGTGCTTGATCGGATTGCGGGCGACCATGAAGCGTTAGGCGAAGCGCTCGCGGCAGTCGACCGGGCGATCAGCGACGGGGCACTCGCGCAGGAAAAGGTGGATGCGGCGGCCTTTGCGCTGGCGTTCGATCCGGCCCAATTGGAGGCCGACGAGACGCGGCTATTTGAATTGCGAGCAGTGGCGCGCAAGCACCGGGTCCAACCTGATGATCTGGCCGCACTGACACAGGAACTGACTGAAAAGCTTGAGCGGATCGAAAGCGGGGATGCGGGCATTGCTGCGCTAGAACGCGCGCTCGCGGCGGCGAAAAGCGATTACAACGGCCAAGCCGATTTGTTGACCAAAGCCCGGACTGATGCCGCCGCCCGGCTAGACGCAGCGGTCAAGGGCGAGCTTGCCCCACTTAAACTCGATGCTGCCCGCTTCCGCACCGTCGTCGCGCCGCTGGGCGAGGACAATTGGGGGGCGTCTGGCAAGGACCGGGTGGAGTTCGAAATTTCGACCAACCCCGGTGCCCCGTTTGCGCCGTTGATCAAGATCGCCTCGGGCGGCGAACTCTCCCGCTTCATTCTGGCGATGAAAGTCAGCCTTGCCGAACAGGGCGGGGCGGCAACGATGATCTTCGACGAGATCGATCGGGGCGTGGGCGGCGCAGTGGCGAGCGCGATTGGCGAGCGGCTCGCGCGGCTGGCGGAGAGCACGCAGTTGCTCGTTGTCACCCATAGCCCGCAAGTTGCCGCGCGCGGGCAGCATCATCTGCTGATCGCCAAGAGCCATGACGGCACCGTCACCCGCACCGGCGTCCGCACGCTCGACGAGGCCGAACGCCAGGAAGAGATCGCTAGGATGCTCTCAGGCGCGACCGTGACCGATGAGGCGCGCGCACAGGCCGCACGGTTGCTGGAGGCGGCGTAAATCGGGATAAACCGACCGGGGGAAGGCTATGACCACTGAACCCACTGCCAACACCGCATCGCGCTGGCCCCGCTGGCTCGCCCTGCCTTTCCTGATCAACGCCGCGCTCTCGATCCCTGGCTCGCTGGCCTATATCATCGCCGCTGCCATGGCATTCGATGCGCCAGGATCGACCAATGATCCGACTGCCTGGCTGGGCGCACTGCTGATGCTGTCGACGCCACTGGTCGTGATTACCGATGCAACGATGGCGTATCGCGCCTTTCACAACAATGACGCGCGCTGGCTGGCGGGCGCGATTGGCCTGTTCGTTGGCTGGTGCCTGTTGCTGTATCTTCTCGTCGGTTTCCCGCCCTATATGGCGTTCCCGGGACCGACGATCGTGCTGGCCTATTTCGACGCTTGATCGTTTTGACTGCGAATCGCCTGACCAAAGGCGAGGAGGTTGCCTTCGGGTGCCAAAATCAACAGTTCCCGCTGGCCATAAGGCTGGTCGATCGGCCCGAAAACATCGCCCTTCGGCAACCGATCGAGCTTGGGCTTCAATTCCTCGTAGAGCGCGTCGACATCGCGAACATCGATATAATAGGCAAATCGGCGGTTACCCGGCGGGGCGCCTTGATCTCCGTCAGCCTGCATCAGGCGTATGCCGCACCCATCGCGCTCGATATAGGCATAGCCCGGCTGGCGGTACGGCACCGTGAAACCAAGTAGATCGCAAAAGAACTCGAGCGCTGCCTTGAGATCGGGCACATGGATGAATGGTGTGATCTGGATGAAGTTGGGCATCGTCCCCTCCTTGAACCGACTCTCGCGCAACGGTAGCGCATCAGCATGACGCCGTCGCTCCCCACTACCGAGTCCGAAGCCGCCGCCGAGCTTGAGCGCCTTGCCGCCGAGATCGCCTATCACAATGCGCGCTATCACACCGAGGACGCACCCGAGATCAGCGATGCGGATTATGACGCGCTCGTCCGCCGCAACCAGGCCATCGAGGCGGCCTTCCCGCATCTCGTCCGCGCCGATTCGCCGAGCCTAAAGGTGGGAGCCGCCCCCGCCGGGCATCTCGCCAAGGTTGCGCATGCCAAGGCGATGATGAGCCTCGATAATGGCTTTTCGGATGAGGACATCGCCGATTTCGACGCCCGCGTGCGGCGTTTCCTGTCGCTTGCCGCCGACGCCACCGTTGCGCTCACCGCCGAGCCCAAGATCGACGGGCTGTCCTGCTCGCTCCGCTATGAAAAGGGCAGGCTGGTGCAAGCGCTGACTCGCGGCGATGGCGCGATCGGCGAGGATGTGACCGCCAATGTCCGCACCATTGCCGATATTCCGGACATGCTCACCGGATCCCCGCCCGATGTGTTCGAAGTGCGCGGCGAGGTATATATGGCCAAGGCCGATTTTGCTGCGCTCAATGCCCGCCTGCTCGCCGAAGCCGATGATCCGGAGAAAGCGCGCCAGTTCGCCAATCCGCGCAACGCCGCCGCCGGATCGCTCCGCCAGAAGGATGCGAGCATTACCGCCACCCGGCCGCTGCGCTTTCTGGCCCATGGCTGGGGCGAGGCGAGCACGATCCCGGCTGACACACAGCTGGGCGTGATGCACGCAATTGCCGATTGGGGCCTGCCCGTCAGCGAGATGCTGATCCGCGTCGAAAACGTCCCCGCCGCGCTCGGCCATTACCGAATGATCGAGACGGCACGTGCCGCGCTCCCCTTCGATATCGACGGTGTGGTCTACAAGGTCGACCGGCTCGACTGGCAGGATCGGCTTGGCGCGGTGTCGCGCGCGCCGCGATGGGCGATCGCACATAAATTCCCCGCCGAGCGCGCACAGACCACGCTCCGTGCGATCGACATTCAGGTCGGGCGGACCGGCAAGCTCACCCCGGTCGCGCGATTGGAGCCCGTCACGGTCGGCGGCGTCGTCGTCACCAATGCAACGCTCCACAATGCCGATGAGATTGCGCGGCTGAACGTGTGGCCGGGCGACACGGTCGTCATCCAGCGCGCGGGGGACGTGATTCCACAAATCGTCGAGAATTTGTCCCGAAACGAGACACGGGGTGCCTGGCCCTTTCCTGATCACTGCGCCGAATGCGGATCGATTGCGGTGCGCGAGGAGGGCGAGGTCGACATTCGCTGCACCGGCGGGCTGATCTGCCCGGCGCAGCGGGTGGAGCGGCTCCGCCATTTCGCCAGCCGGGCCGCGCTCGACATCGACGGGCTGGGCGCGACCCAGATCGAAGAATTTGTCCGCGACAGCCTGATCCACGCGCCCGCCGACATCTTCACGCTCACCGAAGCGCAATTGCTCGAACGCAAGAAGGACGGGCGCGTCTGGGCGGCCAAGCTGATCGCCGCAATCGATGCCAAGCGCACGCCCCCGCTCGACCGGTTTCTGTTCGCGCTGGGCATCCGTCATGTTGGCGCGACGACATCGCGTGATCTTGCGCGCCGCTGGACGAGTTGGGCGGGCTTTGCGGCGATGGTCGAGGCGATGGCCAAAGCCCGTGCCGAGCTTACCCCGGCACTGGGCGAAACCGACGACAAGTTCCTCGCCCGCGTTGGCAAGGTGCTCGCCGCGATCGCCGAAACGCCGCAGGTCGGCCCCGAAGTCACGCTGGCGCTGACCGACTTCTTCGCCGAGCCGCACAACCAGCAGGTGATCGCCGATCTACTCGCGCAGGTGCGGCCCGCCGACGTCAACCTCATTACGCGCGAATCACCGGTGAATGGCAAGACACTGGTGTTTACCGGCAATCTCGAATCGATCAGCCGGGACGAAGCCAAGGCCCAGGCCGAAGCGCTGGGCGCGCGCGTCGCCGGTTCCGTATCGAACAAGACCGATCTGGTCGTGGCCGGGCCGGGGGCAGGATCAAAGCTGAAAAAGGCCAGTGACCTAGGCATCCCAGTGATCGACGAAGCCGCGTGGAAGGCGATTGTCGACGGTATTTAAGCATCGTGCATGGTGGTGCCTTTTTGCAACGCACTATCAAACAAATATGCCACAAATTGGGAGTCTTGGCGGGAGCGCTTGGTCTGTCATGGAAGCGAAATAATTTCCATGCATGGGCGGAAAAGAGTGGTGAAAACACCATCGTTACCGACTCAAAAAGCGTCCAAATCGCCACGTAACAAACGCCTCAAGGGGAAAATCATGCGTTACCAACTACTTCTTGGTGCGGCAGCAGCCGCGCTCATTATTCCTGCTGCCGCAGGCGCGCAGGAAACGACGGCGCAGATTCGCGGCACCGTGACGAGCAATGGTGTGGGCGTAGCTGGGGCGACTGTTGTTGCCACCGATGTGGCGTCGGGCACGCGCTTGCAGACCACCACCAATACCGAAGGCGGCTTTTCGTTCGCCGGTCTTCGTCCGGGCGGCCCTTACACGGTCGACGTCCAGAGCGATCAGGGTAACTCTTCGGTCAGCGACATCTTCACTGTGGTGCAGCAGACCTTCGATCTCCCGATCGAACTGGCGCAGGCGTCGGGTGCCGACATCGTCGTGACCGCTTCTTCGATCCGCGGTGCAGGTAACCAGTCAAAGGGTGTTCAGACGACGCTGACGGCCGCCGACATCAGCAAGGTCGCTTCGGTCAACCGCGACATTCGCGACATCCAGCGTCGCGATCCCTTCGCAACCTTCGACCTCGGTAACTCGACCGATCGCGGCGGTGCCATTCGATTTGCTGGCGTCAATCCGCGCTTCAACCGCTTCACCATCAACGGCGTCACCGTGGGCGATACCTTCGGTCTCAACCAGGACGCCAGCCCGACGATCCGTGGCCCGGTGCCATTCGACGCGCTTGACCAGGTCTCGACGTCGGCAGCAAACTTCGACATCCGCCAGACCAACTATCAGGGCGGCGTGATTGACGCCGTGCTCCGCTCGGGCTCGAACAAGCTTTATCTGACGGGTTTCTATTCGCAGAATACAGATGGCCTGTCGGGCGACACCATTGGATCGACGCGCGTTGTGTTGCCGCCGTTCAAGTCCGAAACCTATGGTGCGACGATCGCCGGCCCGATCCTGAAGGATCGCCTGTTCCTGATGTTCTCATACGAAAAGAACGTCGATCCGCGTGCATTCGGCACCCAGCCAGAGAGCATTCCTGGCTTGACCCCCGCGCAGGTGACCGCGCTGGGAACGCTTGCAAGCGCACCACGCTATGGCATCACCGGTGATGCCTTTGGCGATCTCCTGCGAATCAATCCACGGCTGGACGAAAAGTTTTCGACACGGGTCGACTGGAACGTCGCGGATGGCCAACGCCTGTCGATCTCCTATATCAACGCGTACAACGCGCAAATTAGCCCGAACAACACCTCGACCTCGGGCACAACGCCCGCTTATGGGTTGAGCTCTAACGCTTACACGCTCAGCGAGTTGCTTCGCGCTGGTATCGCACAGTTCAACTCGACCTGGTCGAGCACGCTGTCGACTGAAGTGCGCTTTAGCTACAAGAGCTATGTCCGCGGCCAGGAGCCGCTGGGCGGTCGGGGCAACTCCCAGTTCCAGATTTGTCAGGACGCTGCCTCAGTCGGCAGCGCAACGGGCTGCAGCATTGGTGTTCCACGCATCTTCTTCGGCCCCGACAACTTCCGTCAAACCAACCAGCTGTTCACCGATACCTATAACGGTTCGTTCCTCGGTCGCCTGACGATGGGCAACCATGAACTGAAGCTGCTGGCCGAAATGACCCGTAACCGGACGTTCAACAACTTCGTGCCGAACAGCCTGGGCAGCTATTATTTCGACTCGCTTGCCGATTTCCAGGCAGGTAATGCGAACCAGGTCCAATACGCTGCCGTTATTGTTGGTGGCGCCAATGGAGCAGCGGCGAACTTCCGCTATGATCAGCTGTCGTTCGGTATTCAGGATGATTGGCGCCCAGCGCCCGGCCTGACGGTGACGTACGGCTTCCGGTGGAATGTGTACGCCATGGATCAGGCGCCTGTGTTCAACCAGGCCTTCGCAACGCGCAACGGTTTTGCGAACACCAAGACCTATAAGGGCCAGGAAACCTTCGAGCCACGCTTGAGCGCCGACTGGAAGGTAACCTCGAACCTGCGTCTGCACGGCGGCGTGGGCATCCTTGCTGGTGGTAACCCCGACATCTATCTGTCGAACAGCTTTTCGAACACCGTCACCACCAACTCGCTGACGATTACGCGCGCAGCCGGCGGGCCCGGTTGCTCCGGACCGTCTGGTTTGACGGCGGCGGTTTGCGCGGCCGCGCTCAACAATGTTGGCGCCAATGTGAATCCGGCGCTGGTCAGCTTTGCACAGGGCGGCACTGCCGCAGCGGCCACCAATACCGCTGCACTTTCACCCGATTTCGTTCTCCCGACCTCGCTTAAAGCGACACTCTCGGCCGAATGGAACTTCTTCGGTGTGAACTTCGGCGCAGACTATCTGTTCTCGAAGACCCGTAACGACATCACGTTTACCGACGCTCGTTCGATCCAGATCGGCATATTGCCAGATGGTCGCCCGCGCTACACCGGTCGTATCGCCTTCACCGACAACAACTGGGACGTTCTGGGCATTAATGCCAAGGGTGGCCGCAGCCATATTGGTGTTGTGCGCTTCGACAAGGAGTTCGATTTCGGTCTCTCGCTGTCGGGTGCTTACATTCTTCAGGACGTTCGTGACGTTGGCAACGCCAGCGCATCAACGCCGAACTCGAACTATCGCTTCCAGATCTTCGCCGATCCAAACATGCCGGTCCTCGGGACGTCGGACAACCAGACAAGCTGGCAGTTCAAGTACAGCATTGGCTATGATCACGCGTTCTTCGGTGATTATCATACGAAGATCCAGCTGTTCGGCGAAACACGTGCGGGCAATCCCTACAGCTTCCTCGCGCTTGACAACGTGGCAACCCGTTCGCCCGTGTTCGGGACCGTGCTGACCGGCAATGCACCTGCCAACCTGCTATACGTCCCGACCGGCACAGCCGATCCGATCGTAAGCTATGACAGCGTGGCTACGCAAAACTCGCTTGACGCGCTGATCAGCAGAACCGGCTTGGCCAATTTCCGAGGCCAGATTGCACCGAAGAATATCGCTCGGAACCGGGCGGTCACGCGCCTCGACCTGCATCTTGAGCAGGAAATTCCGTTGTTCGTCGGGCGTTCACGGGTTTCGGTGTTTGCCGACATCAATAACCTCCCGAACTTGCTCAACAGCAACTGGGGTGGCCTCCGCCAGATCGGGTCGGCGGCCGTGGTAACAGTGCAGTGCCTGTCCACAGCGACACCAACGGGAACGGCTCCTGGAGCCGGTGTGGTAAACACCAACTCGTCGCAGACTTGTGCACAGTATCGCTACAATTCATTCCGCGATCCGAACACAAATCTGGCGCCGAACTTCAACGCGTCGACCTACTTCATCCGTATCGGCGCGCGCTTCACGCTGTAAGCGCTCTCGAGACTAACAGGCCGCCGTCCCCGGAAAGGGGGCGGCGGTTTGCTTTTGGGGTGATCCTCGACTCAAAAGGGCCTCGCCGATCCGATCGGCGAGGCCCTTTTTTGTTCGGCGAATGTGTGTCCCGGTTCAGGCTGGTTCAGCGACCTTCGCGTACATGCTGTTGATCGGCCGGGCCATCACCCGCGCGACCATCGGTTCGAAGAACTCCAGCGGTGCGCTGTCGTAATTCGGGTCAAACGCCGACTGATCATATTTCTCGCAAAATTCGGCGCAGGCCTCGAAATGCGGATGCCCGCGGAAATTCTCGCGCAGGTCACGGTCCATGCCGACATAGTGGAAATAATAGTAACCCTGGAACACGCCGTGATTATTGGCGATCCAGTGGAGTTCCTCCGACACGAACGGCCGCAGCATGGCGGCGGCAATTTCCGGATGGTTGAAGCTGCCCAGCGTATCGCCAATGTCGTGAAGCAACGCGGTGACGACATAGGGCTCGTCACGGCCATCGCGATACGCCCGCGTCGCCGTCTGCAGCGAATGCTCCAGCCGATCGACCGGGAAACCACCATAATCGCCGTCGAGCAGCTTCAGGTGGGTGAGCACGCGCGCTGGCAGGCCGTGCGAAAACTCGCGAAAATGGGTCGCGATCGTCAGCCAGTCTGCCTGCGTTCCCTCTGTCATCGCGGTGAACTGCGCTCGGTCCCCCTGATGAGTAGCGGGCAAATCGTTTCCGTCGGCCATCGACTCTCTCTCCTATCGTTGGCGCAACATAGGCCCCTTCCCGGTTGTTTGTCAGCAGCTATAAGGCGGGGATGACCATACCGATGCCGCGCCAGACCAATCGATGAGCGATCTTGCCCAAACCGGCGCGCTGGCCGAGCCAATTACCGGCCCCAAGCCCGGCATTTTTGCTCGACCCTTTTTCGAAGAAAAGAACCGCGCCTTCTGGATGCTGCAAGCCGCGGGCTGGTCGGGCTATTTGGTGCTGCGCAGCGTTTCGAGCATCTCCAACGGCCTGTCGTTTACCGTGCTGGTCGCGGTCGTGATCGAATCGATCATTGGCTATTGCATCACGCTGCTGCTCTCTACCCTCTATGGCTATTACCGCACGCTGCCGCGGATCAGCCTGGTGCTGCTGACAATCTTCACCCTGGTCGCCGCGACGATCCTGTACGCGGTGCTCGATGCATTTTCATTTTCGTTCATCAAACTCGACAATCCCGGCATCAACCTGTCGCTGGTGCTGGCGACCCTGTTTCTCAATTTCACCGTGCTGGCGGGCTGGTCAGCACTCTATTTCGGGATCAATTTCTACCTGATCGTCGAAGAACAGATCGACCAGCTCGAAAAGCTCGGCAATCAGGCGTCGACCGCGCAGCTGGCGATGCTGCGCTATCAGCTCAACCCCCATTTCCTGTTCAACACGCTCAATTCCATCTCCACCCTGGTGCTGCTGAAGCAAACCGACCGCGCCAATGCAATGCTCAGTCGGCTGTCGTCGTTCCTTCGCTATACGCTCGCCAATGAACCGACTGCCAATGTCACCATCGCGCAGGAGGTGGAGACGCTGAAACTCTATCTCGAGATTGAGAAGATGCGCTTCGAGGATCGACTGCGCCCCAGCTTTTCGATCGATCCGCGCGTCGCCAAGGCGCGATTGCCCTCGCTGTTGCTTCAGCCGCTGGTCGAAAATGCGATCAAGTATGCCGTCACCCCGCAGGAGGACGGTGCAGAAATCAACGTCGTCGCTCGGTTGAACGGCGAGCGGGTGCAGATCACCGTATCTGACAGTGGCCCCGGCTTGATTGAAACTAAATCGCGGCCAAGCCTTTCAACCGGGGTCGGGCTTGCCAATATCAGGGACAGGCTGGCGCAGGCTTACGGGCCCGACCACCGTTTCGAGACGCGATCAAACCCGGGGGGCGGCTTTGGGGTAGAGATCGACATTCCGTTCCAGCTCGAGGAACCGACGAAAGAGGCCGCATGACGATCCGAACAATCCTGGTGGACGATGAACCGCTTGCCATCCAAGGCATGCAATTGCGACTGCAGGCGCATGACGATGTCGAGATCATCGACACCTGCGTGAATGGCCGCGAGGCGATCCGCAGTATCAAGACGCACAAGCCCGACCTGGTCTTTCTCGATATCCAGATGCCCGGCTTCGACGGCTTTTCTGTCGTGCAGGGTTTGATGGAGGTCGAGCCGCCGCTGTTCGTGTTCGTCACGGCCTATTCCGATCACGCGATCCGCGCGTTTGAGGCGCAGGCGATGGATTATCTGATGAAGCCGGTCGAGGAGGCACGGCTGGCCGATACGCTCGACCGGGTGCGCCAGCGGCTCGCCGAGAAGCGCGGCGCGGAGGAAGTCGACCGGTTGAAGGAAGTGCTCGCCGAAGTGGCGCCTGATGCCGCGGCCGATATGCAGGACGGCGGCGACCAGCTATCGGCGAACCGCTTCGAAAAGCTGATCAACATCAAGGATCGCGGCCAGATTTTCCGGGTCGATGTCGATACGATCGAAAGCGTCGAGGCGGCAGGCGATTATATGTGTATCAAGACCAGCGACAACACGCTGATCTTGCGTGAGACGATGAAGGATTTGGAAAAGCGGCTCGATCCCCGGCGGTTCCAGCGCGTCCACCGCTCGACGATCGTCAACCTCGACCTCGTCAAAGAGGTGAAGCCGCACACCAATGGCGAATGTTTTCTGGTGTTGGGGTCAGGCGCTCAGGTGAAGGTAAGCCGCAGCTACCGCGACGTGGTGGCGCGGTTCGTGCACTAAGCGGCAAGGCGCAATGGCCGACCACGCCACCCCCAACCTGCCCTCACGCGATTTCGAGGCCACGTCGCAATTCTACGCCAAGCTGGGTTTTGAGGAGGGCTGGCGCGACGATGGCTGGATGATCATGGAGCGAGGCGAGCTAACGCTCGAATTCTTCCCCTATCCCGATCTCAATCCCTGGACGAGTTCGTTCAGCTGTTGCCTGCGGGTCGATGATCTCGACGGCCTTTATGCGGCCTGTGTCGCGGCCGGACTACCCGAAACGACATGTGGCCATCCCCGGATTCACCCGCCAAAGGTTGAGGATTGGGGCGGCCGGATCGGCGCGCTCATCGATCCCGACGGGACGTTGCTGCGGTTAATCCAGAACGACTAGCGCTTAGTCCGCAGACCCCTCACCCGAATCTTCGGTCCCGTCGGCTGGGCGTTCGAACCACGCCTCAACTTCACCCGAGAGCTTCAGTGTCAGCGGATTGCCGTGGCGATCGACCTTCTTGCCAAGCGCAACGCGAATCCAGCTTTCGGACAGGCAATATTCCTCGACATCATGGCGCTGCAGGCCCTTGAAGCGGATGCCGATGCCGCGTTCGAGCAGACTTTGCTCGAAAAACGGGCTGCGCGGGTTCGACGATAGTCGATCGGGGGGTGTATCGCTCATGGCGACGGGCTTTGGCGCAGCGCCACGCAAAATGCCAGCGGGAACGCAATGCCCGGACGCAACCGAGGCGGCGCGACCATGCGCACCGCCCCGGAAATCCCCCGCCGTCAACCGTTAGCGGCAAATGCGGATGCGCACAGGCTGCTGCCAATAGGGGTCCCACTGGCGCACGACGCGGCAGCGGTTGAACCGTGGCCGATAATTATAAGCGTAGTAGCCGTCGTTCGGATAAAAGCCGTGATCGCGGAAATAGATATCGTCATAACCGCGCGGAAAGCCGCGATTATAATAAAAATCATCACGAAACCGATCATTGCGGTTCGACGCGATCGCGGCACCAATCGCCAGACCGGCAATCCCGGCGACGACGGCAGCGCCGCCATTGTTACCGCGGTTGCGGCCATAATAACGCTGTGCCTCTGCCGGGGCGGCGGTGGCGAGCGCGGTGACGGCAAGGGCAAAGCCCAGACCGGCTTTCTTCATCATTGCATTCATGTCCCATCTCCTCTTCTCAACCAGCCCGACACCCGGCACCAACGCGCTGCATGGAGAGCCTGTTGCATTGGGTAGGTGAGTCGCGCTGAACTGTACCAGAATGGGATGTTCATCGCGCGTTTAGCTCGGCGAGACGTCGGCAGGCGGCACGAAAGGAACGACAAATGGCGAACTGGCTGATCAAATCGGAGCCCGAAAGCTATGGCTGGGCGCATCTGGTGGCCGACGGCCACACCGAATGGACCGGCGTGCGCAACCACAGCGCCGCGATCAACCTGCGCGCGATGGCGGTCGGCGACGAGGCGTTTTTCTATCACAGCGTCAGCGATAAGGCCGTGGTCGGCATCGTCCGGGTGACGCGCGCGTGGCAGCCCGATGGCGAGGGCGACAAATGGGCCTCGGTCGAGGTCGAACCCGTCCGCCCGCTCGCCCGCCCGGTAACGCTTGCCTCGATCAAGGCCGAAGCCAAGCTGGCTGGCATGGCGCTACTCCGGCAATCGCGGCTGTCGGTTTGCGCGGTGACCGCCCAGGAGTGGGCGGTGGTGATGACGATGGGAGAATGACCAACTTGATCACTGCGATAGCAAAGGTTGATTGCCGCTGGCCCTAAACACCTAAGGTGCCGGGCATAATGACGAGATCACCTTAAGGAGCGGCCAACCACTGAACTTTTCGGATATAGAATGACTTGACCGGTTTGCCGTATTCATCAAGTGCTGGTGACATTGCTGCCCTCTTCATCAACAGCTTGCAGGTCAGATCAGCGAAATCATCAGGATCGGTCCTGAAAAGGACACGACATCCGCTCACCCTGCCAGTTTCTTCGACATCAAGGCGAAAGGTTAACGCGCCGCTTTGACCACGTTGGTTTGGACCGCGGGGAAAGTCATTCGAGGTCAGCCAATTTTCCGGTCTGCCGGTCGTCTCTGGCCGCTTGTTCAATCGTGCTTCAACTTCTGGATCAAAACCCCACCACTTTACCAAATCGGCCGTGCAATTGCGCAGGGCCTTGAAGGGAACGGCAAGAGGTCCAGTTTCGAAGCGAAATTGCTTACGCGATGGGAGTTTCACCGTGATCGATGTTGTTGCAGCTTCTTCTGCCGGCGTGACTTCAGGAGTGGGCGACGACCCCTTCGTAAAGCCGACGTTGCCATCAATGCGCAACGACGTGATGATCAACATTGGTAGCTTGCGTTCACTGCCGATGGTTCCCGAAAGGGCTGTACGTTTAATCTCAGCTGGGCGATCTCCAAAACCTATGCTGGCATCCACCCTCAGATCGCTTGTCCCGAGCCGGTTGCCATACAGCGTGAGATCGAAGCTACTGCCTGGTGCCAGCCGAGTGATCCTCATCGATACCGCCTGATCACCAGTCCCAAACGCCGCCAACAAATGGCAGGAATCGGTATCATAACTCATTTCCCACGGCCCGACCTTAGCGAGTGGCATCGGGGTCGGTTCAGCAGATCGGGCCATCTGGGGGGAAGCCAGCAGCGAAAACAAGACGAGCATCGAGATTAGCCGCATGAAGTGCTCCTCAAAAGCTGTCAGAATCACCAATAAAACCAAGCGAATCCGTGAGTTAACCCGCAGAAACCATCTTCCCTTCAAGATTGCAATACCGCGGGACCGATTTTGCCATATTGCACGGTCGTGGTTTCCGAAGTCGGCGCGCGGCGGGCTGATTCATCGTGTAACAGCGTTGCCTTCCCGTGAAAGTCATCACTGGAAGGCAATGACTTTTCGGGAAATATTGCCAAGACTTTGCCTAGCGCAGGCCGATTAAGCCGCCACCTTCGCCCGGCTCGCGCGCTTGCGCTCGTTCGGGTCGAGAAAGCGCTTGCGAAGCCGGATCGACTTCGGCGTCACTTCGACCATCTCGTCATCGTCGATATAGGCGATCGCCTGTTCGAGCGTCGCGCGCTTTGGGGGCGAGAGGCGGACCTGATCGTCCTTGCCGCCGCTCGCGCGGAAGTTGGTCAGCGCCTTGGTCTTCATCGGGTTGACTTCGAGATCGTCCGGCTTGGCATTCTCACCGATGATCATACCCTCATACAGGGCCTCGCCGTGGCCGATGAACAGGATGCCGCGCTCTTCGAGCGGGCCGAGCGCATAGTTATTGGCTTCGCCCGTCCCATTCGAGATCAGGACGCCATTTTTGCGGCCCTCGATCTTGCCCTTGAACGGGCCGTAGCGTTCGAACAGCCGGTTCATGATGCCGGTGCCGCGCGTGTCCGACAGGAACTCGCCGTGATAGCCGATCATGCCGCGCGACGGTGCCGAGAAGGTGATGCGCGTCTTGCCGCCGACCGATGGCCGCATGTCGGTCATCTCGGCTTTTCGGATGTTCATCTTTTCGACGACGGTGCCCGAATATTCGTCATCGACGTCGATGATGACGGTCTCGTACGGCTCGGTCTTGTTGCCGTGCTCGTCTTCGCCAAACAGCACGCGCGGGCGGCTGATGCCGAGTTCGAAGCCCTCGCGGCGCATCGTCTCGATCAGCACGCCGAGCTGAAGCTCGCCGCGGCCGGCCACTTCGAAGCTGTCCTTGTCGGCCGCCTCGGTCACCTTCACGGCAACGTTGCTCTCGGCTTCGCGGAACAGGCGTTCGCGGATCATGCGGCTCGTCACCTTGGTGCCCTCGCGGCCCGCCATCGGCGAATCGTTAACCGCAAAGCGCATCGACAGCGTCGGCGGATCGATCGGCTGGGCGTGGAGCGGCTCGCTCACGCTGGTGTCGGCAATCGTATCGGCGACGGTCGCGGTCGACAGGCCGGCAAGGCTGATGATGTCGCCTGCCTTGGCTTCGTCGACCGGCACCCGGTCTAGCCCACGGAACGACATTATCTTCGACGCGCGGCCGGTCTCGACGATCTTGCCGTCATTGTTGAGCGCGTGGATCGGCTGGTTGACCTTGACCACGCCCGAATTGACGCGGCCGGTAAGGATACGGCCGAGAAACGGATCACGATCGAGCAAGGTCACGAGGAAAGTGAACGGCACGCCCGCGACTTCCACGGCTGGCGGCGGGACGTGGCTGACGATCGTCTCGAACATCGGGATCAGCGTGCCCTCGCGCGCGTTCATGTCGGTCGAGGCATAGCCGTTGCGGCCTGAGGCATAGAGCACGGGGAAATCGAGCTGCTCGTCATTCGCGTCGAGCGACACGAACAGGTCGAACACCTCGTCGAGCACTTCCTGGATGCGCGCGTCGTTGCGATCGACCTTGTTGACCACCACGATCGGCTTCAGCCCGAGCGCCAGCGCCTTGCCGGTGACGAACTTGGTCTGCGGCATCGCGCCTTCCGACGAATCGACCAGCAGCACCACGCCATCGACCATCGACAGGATACGCTCGACCTCACCGCCGAAATCAGCGTGACCGGGGGTGTCGACGATGTTGATGCGAATGCTCTCGCTGGCGCCTGGGGGCGTCCAGTCGACCGACGTGGGCTTGGCGAGAATCGTGATCCCGCGTTCTTTTTCGAGATCGTTCGAGTCCATCGCGCGCTCTTCGATGCGCTGGTTGTCACGGAAGGTGCCCGACTGGCGGAACAGTTGATCGACCAGCGTTGTCTTGCCGTGATCGACGTGGGCGATGATCGCCACGTTGCGGAGGCTCATAAAGTGTCCTGATGCTAAAGCGGGGGTGTTCGCGTCGCCGCATAGCGCAAAATGTTGCGCTGCGCAAAGGCCGGGGGCGGAACGGCTATCGCGCGTTTACGAGCAGCAGCTCGGCGGACTCTGCACTGACCGGCTTTGAATAGAAATAGCCCTGGCCGAATTCGCACCCCATGCCACGCAAATGGCGGCGCTGACGGTTGGTCTCCAGCCCTTCGGCGATCACCGACAGGTTCATCGTCGATGCCAGATCAAGCACCGCCTGCACGATCCCGGTACCGATGCGATCGCTGCCCTCACCCAGCCCCAAGACGAAACTACGGTCCAGCTTCAAGGTGTTAAACGGATAGCGATGAAGATGGCCAAGCGATGAATACCCCGTGCCGAAATCGTCGAGGCTCATCTTTACGCCCAACGCACGCAACTCCGTCATGATGTGGACGGCACGGTCCGGGTTGGCGATGGCAATCCCCTCGGTAATCTCGAGCGAAATCGTGGCAGGATCGATTCCTGTCTCCCGAATGGTCGTCTCGACAAATTCGACAAAGCCAGGCTGGAGGAACTGGCGCGGTGACACGTTGATGCTCATGGTCACCGGCTTGCGGTGTGCAAACCGGCGGTGCCAGCGCGCGGTCGCCTCACAGGCTTCGCGGAGCACCCAACTGCCAATGGTGACGATCAGCCCGGTTTCCTCGGCAATGTCGATGAAATGGCCGGGTGCGACCAGCTCATCAGGACGGCGCTGCCAGCGCAGCAGCGCCTCGAACCCAGAAATCGTCCCCGTCTTCAGTTCGACGATGGGCTGATAGTATAGCTGAAATTCTTCCCGCCGGAGCGCACCGCGCAGATCATTCTCGGTTTGAAGCCGGGTCGAAGCGCGCTGCTGCAACACCTTGTCGAACACCGCGACCTGGCCGCGCCCGCGCGCCTTGGCCTCGTACATCGCGGTATCAGCCTTTCGAAGCAGACCCTGCACGGTTGCGCCGGGCTTATGCGCAAAGGCCAGGCCGATGCTGCCACCACTATGGATTTCATTGCCGTCCACAAGATGCGGTTCGGCCAACGCGCCCAGCATCGCATTGGCGACGGCATGCACGGCGGCTTCATCGTCGAAATCCTCGATCACAACCGTGAACTCATCCCCGCCAAGCCGCGCGAGCGTTATCATTGGCCAATCCGCCCCCGCTGCAGCCTGTGCCGCCGCTTGTGCCGCCAGCACATCGGCGAGCCGCCGCCCGGTGGCCACCAGCACATCATCGCCGACCTGATGGCCAAGGCTGTCGTTGATGAACTTGAATCCGTCGAGATCGAGAAACAGCACAGCGACGCCATATTCGGGGCGCCGTTCGCGGCGCTCAAGCGCTATCGCGACGCGCTCGGCAAACAGCGCGCGATTGGGAAGGCCCGTCAGGGAATCGTGCAGCGCATCGAAATAGAGTTTCGCGGTAAAACGTTCCCGTTCGATCACGCGGCCCAGCTGGACGCCGATCTGCGCCATCAGCTCCAGAAATTCTGCATCCTCGGCCAGATTCTCGCGCGCGAAAAATTCCATGACCGCGACGACTTCGTCCTGCACGCAGACCGGGAAGGCAAAGGCGGAATGCAAACCGCATTGCCCTGCGACATCGCGGCGAAGAAAGTTATCGGCATTGCCGAGATCGACCAGCCAGATCGGCATCAGCGTGTCGAGCACCCGCCCCGGCAGCCCGACACCGCGGGCGAATTGCAGTTCGAGCGATTCGGTGATGAACGGCATCAGGGGTTCGGGATTTGCCGAAAACCAGATCTGCGGCGCCACGAGCAGGTCGCGATTGGTTTCATCGGCGAGATAGACATGGCCGAACGCCCAGCCGGTATGCGTGCAAATCTCTGCAATCACGTAGGACAAGGCTTCGCGCGTATCGGCAGCCGCATTGGCTTTGGCGGCGATGCGGTGGAGCAGCTCGATGCGCTGTTGCGAGAGATAGAGCGCGCGCAGCCCGCGTTCGGCAATCCCCTCAGCGGTTGTCCGAGCGGTACGTTCACGGGCAAGGCGGCGGCGGAGCCGAACGATTTCTTCGTCGACATCTGTCGAATTGACGAAGTCGCTGGGGTTCAGGACACCCATTCGACCACCAGGGAACATTCGGGGCTGCCATCATGCATGCAACCACGATGGGCAACCGTCACCTTCTCGCCGAAATGATCAGCGGCGCCATCGATAAAACCTTCCGCCAAGGCGCACATCTTGCGCGGTGAGGAATAGCCAATGATCAGTTCGCCCGTGCCCAGTTCCTGAAACTGGAAATGCGGGCACCCGGCCCCCGAATAGAGCTTGCGGACTTCGGGGTGGATGATTGTGTTCACGCTCAGCAAGAAATTACGGACATTGCCCGGTGATGTAAAAAAGTCAGGATAATGGACGGCCAGCGACGGAATGGCGCTTTTCCCGAACCAGCGCAGGATTGCTGCGGGTGAAAGCGACAGCTTCTCTGAAGCAGCAGCCACCAGCGCCATGATCTCGCTATCAGGGTAGCTGCCCAGCGATGTATAGGCCCCTTCGAGCTCGGCGGCATCAAGCAGATCATCCCAGGTGGCATCGCCGAACTGATCGACGACAGCTTCTTCGAGAAGATTGAAAATTACACCCTTCATTGTCGCCTCCGCCACCCTTGGACGGCATGGCAGGACAATGATGAAAGTGGCGTAAACAATGCCCCACCACCGGTCACGCGCGCCCCATTTTGGGTAAAGATGGCACGGTTACAGGGTTTTGCCGGTCACCCTTATATCGACTAGGGCGATGGTATGACCCTGCTCCGCCGCCTGCTGCCCGATCGGTTCATTCTGTTGTTGATGGCGACGCTGGTTGCCGCCACGCTGTTTCCAGCGCGCGGGCAGGTGCTGGCGGCGATTGGCTGGACATCGAACGCGGCGATTTTCCTGCTGTTTTTCCTCCACGGCGCGCGGCTGAGCCCGCAGGCGGTGCTCGACGGGGCAAAGCGCTGGCGGTTGCACGCGGCGATCCTGGGCTTTGGCTATGTCGCCATGCCTGCGATGATGCTGGGGGTTAGCCACGCATTGCATGGCCAGTTCACGCCGGGGTTGCTGCTCGGGCTGATCTTTCTGGGGGTGCTGCCGACCACGGTGCAGTCTTCGATCGCCTATGCATCGATGGCGCGGGGCAACATCGCCGCGTCAGTGATTGCATCGGCGGTATCGAATGTGCTTGGCGTTGTACTCGCGCCCCTGCTGCTGGCGGTACTGGCAAGCACCGCGTTCGGCGAATTTTCGCTGTCGAGCATCGGGCGGGTGGCGATGCTGCTGTTGCTGCCGTTCGCGCTGGGGCAGATTTTACGCCGCCTCGTGCTGCCCAGTATTCAACGGCACGCGAAGATCGCGGGCATGATGGACAAGCTGACGATCGTGCTTGCGGTTTACACCGCTTTTGCCGAGGCAGCGGCACAAGGGCTGTGGCAGCGGATCGGGGCAGGCGAACTGGGCGCCTTGATGGCGCTGGTATTCGCTTTACTGCTGATCACCTTTGCGGCCGCCTGGGGCCTTGGCGCAGCGCTTGGACTGAACCGCGAAGACCGGGTGACCTTGCTCTTCTCCGGCGCGCAAAAGAGCCTGGCGACCGGTGCGCCAATGGCGCGCATTCTGTTTCCGCCTGCGATTGCCGGTGCAGTTATTCTACCGTTGCTGATCTATCACCAATTGCAGCTGATGCTATCGGCGTGGATCGCGCCCGGGATGGCGGGCGAGCCGCCGTCAGAACACTAAATGCCACCGTTCACGGGCGAACCGCCGCTACGCCAAACGCCGCCGCCATCACCCCAGCCGCATAAAGCGAGTCCGGTTCTGCACGGCGCAGCGCTGCCAGGGTCGCTGGTTTGAGTCGCCATGCGCCCAACGCGCGTGCTGCTGCAACAGGATCGCGGTCCAGCTGCTGCTGAAGGGCCGCCAACGACCGATCCGCCATGCGGATCGCGGCACGGTGGCGCGCCAATTCCTCCCCCGGATAGCGCTCATCCATCTCGCCCAGCGTCCAGCGCGCGCCCGCCAGCATCAATCGTGCCGTCTCCTGATCATCACGGCGGAGCGCCGCCCGCGCCGCCCCGATCGCCGACTCGATATCGGCGGTCGCTGTCGCGAGCGTAATAGCCTCGCGCTTCTCAGGCGCACAGGGGCGCAAATGGCGCAAATAAGAGACCAAGCCCGCCATGGTGGCGCTGGTGGGTGGGCTACCATCGAATTCGTCAATGATCACGCTTCGCACAAACGCCTCGAGCGCCCCATCGCCGGGCGCGCGCGAAATACGCCCCGGTGCGGCGAGATCGGGAATCGGCAGTGGATCGAACACGCCATTGTCGCGCCGCGTGCTCATCATGGCCGACGTCACATCGGCCGTCCCGGGCGCCCCCGAAAGCCCGGCGAGGAAGAAGGCAGCGTTGCGCCGGCCATTGCTATGACAGCTCGCACAGCTGATCCCGCCCCGTGCTGCCTGCCCGCCGAGCAGGACCGGGGTGCGAAATGCAACGCGACCAATCGCCACGGCATCGGCGTCGTCAACCAACGCCGACGGGGCAAGGCATTCACGCGGCCGACTGCCCAGCGCCGAAACGCGATCAGCGGGTAAAAGCCACTGGGCTGCCCGCAAACTGGGCTGTGCTTCGGAAAGCGGTGCCGCCGCCGCGATCAGCGCAACGGCGCCGATCGACCCGAAAACCCGCCCGATCAGCTTTCGGGGGCGCGACCAGCGCGAATCCATCGGCGCAGTTCCTCGGCCTGGTGGCATCCAAAGCTGCATGCCTGATCGAGCAGCGCCAGATGGCGGCGTGCCCCGGCCAGATCACCGCGCTCAACCTTTAGCTCGCCGTAATATTCCAATGCGCCACGGTGGGTGGGCGCGATGGCAAGCGCTGCCTGGTAATAGCGTTCGGCGGTTGCATGATTGCCGAGCTTGCGGTTCGCAAAGCCCAGATAGGTCAGCACATCGGGGTGCGGGCCGCTGCTTTTGAGCGCATCGTCTAGCGAATCGATTGCTGCACCAAAGCGCCGCTGGTTGATCAGGCGTGCCGCTGCCAAATAGGAGCGATCACCATCCGCCGGATGGGCAAAAGCGGCAGGCAGACGCGTGTCGATCCGCGCCTGGGGGCCAGCGGCAATCGCTTCGTCGATGGCAGCGATTGCGGCTTTGAGTTCACCGGCGGTGCTGCACGTCTCGCCACATTCGGCGAGCTTCTGGGCCAGCGCATCACGCGCGACCTTTGCCTTGTCCATCTCGCCCAGCCGCGCGCGCGCGACGCCAAGCTGCTGGAACGCCGGGGTTAGCCGCGCGTCATATTTGGTCGCTTTTTCAAACGCCCCTGCTGCCTTCTTTGCGTTGCCCAGGCCAACCAGCGCCATGCCCTGCAGATAATGGCTGTTGGCGTTGCGCGGATCAACAGAGAGAACATGGCCGAAATGCTTGCTGGCATCCTTGAAATTCTTTTGATCGAGCGCGGCCCTGCCCTTTTGGTACTCGATCACAGGATCGTATACTGGCGTTGTCGATGAAGGCGCGTCCATGCCCACGCTTCCCCCCCCACCACCGCCCGATGCGGCCCCGAGCATCGCCGCCGTGGCGATTAGTGCGGACGCAAACACGCCCGTTCGGAACAATGGTGAGCGCGAAACCTTTGCCAAGCCCTGCATCGACTTTCTCCTCAACAACTTGATTCTCCAATGATATCATAACGCAGCCGTTATGGTAAATATGGCCTGAGACCACAGGTTGCGCGGCAATGGATTGAACATCACGGCAAGGCGTATTAGTTATATGGCACAGTTGTGCGGCGGGCCGATCCGCTGCATTGACGACGAACTGGGACGACGAACTGGGCTTTTCGCTGGAGAAGATAATGGCGACCGCGACCGATACCGCAACGACTGGCCTGGTGCTGACCCCGCCCGATCCCGTGCCCGTTGTCGCGCCCGAAAAGGCCGTGGGGCTGGTGCCGGTGGACGATGGCACACGCACGCAGTTGCAGCTCAAGGTCGACAGCTTTGTCGATGATCTGGTCGCGCAGGATGTAAACTCGCCCGAATTCGGCAAGCGCGTCGATGCGATCAGCGCGATGGGGCAAAAGGAAATCCGCGACGCCGCCGGGCAATCGAACCGCTTCCTCGATCGGCCCGTCCGCGCGATGGACCAGGAATCGGGCGTCGGTGCTGATCTGGCCGAACTGCGCCGCACGATCGAGGATCTCGATCCCGGCAAGAAGGGCAGCCTGCTCGCGCCCAAGAAGATTTTCGGGATCATCCCGTTCGGCAACAAGATGCGCGATTATTTTGACGGCTATAAATCGTCACAGGGGCACATTTCGTCGATCCTGAAGTCGCTCGGCTCGGGCAAGGACGAGCTGTTGATGGATAACGCCGCGATCGACGTCGAGCGCGCCAATCTGTGGACCTCGATGGGGCGGCTCGAACAGATGATCGTGCTGGCACAGACGATGGATACGAAGCTCGAGGAAACCGCCAACGAGCTCGACCACACCGATCCCGCCAAAGCCAAGGCGATCCGCGAGACTGCGTTGTTCTATGTCCGCCAGCGCACCCAGGATCTGCTGACGCAAATGGCGGTGACGGTGCAGGGTTATCTCGCGCTCGATCTGGTCAAGAAGAACAATGTCGAGCTGGTGAAGGGCGTCGACCGCGCGAGCACCACCACGGTGGCCGCGTTGCGCACCGCGGTGACGGTCGCGCAGGCGCTGACCAACCAGCGGCTCGTGCTCGAACAAATCACGTCGCTCAACACGACCACCGCGAATATCATCGATTCGACCGGCAAGCTGCTGAAAAGCCAGACCGCGACGATCCATGAACAGGCGGCGGCCTCCACGATCCCGTTGGAGACGCTCCAGCGTGCCTTCCAGAACATCTATGACACGATGGATGCGATCGATGCCTTCAAGCTGAAGGCACTCGACAGCATGAAGACGACGGTCAATTCGCTCGGTGTCGAGGTGGAGAAATCCAAGGGCTATATCGCGCGGGCCGAGGGCCAGGCCCAGGGTGCGCTGACCGGGCCGAACAGCGATCCGTTCAAGCTAGAGGCGGTGTGAGATGACCGACGTCGATCGCCAGATCGCGCGTTCTGCCGAATTGCTGGAGCGGACGAATGAGCGCCACCGCGCGGGCATGGTCCGCAAGCAGCGTGCAGATGGCATTGGCCAGCGGATCACGCGGATCGCAATTGCCGACGGCGCGATCCTGCTGGCCGCGATCATCTTCGCGATCGTCATCGGGCCGCTCGGGTTGCTGGGCGCGGTGGGCGTGATGGCGCTGATGATCGCGACGACGATTGCGCTCGCGGTCTTGCCTGGCGCTCCCGCCCCTACCCCCGAAAAGCTCCGCGAAGTGCCGCTAAAGGCGCTGCCGGCGCAAACCGAGCGCTGGCTCAGCACCCAGCGCGCCGCACTGCCCGCGCCCGCCATCACCCTGATCGACCAGATCAGCGTTCGGCTCGAAACGTTGAGCCCGCAGCTCGCGACGCTCGACGAGAATGAACTTGCCGCGACTGAGGTCCGCAAGCTGGTAGGCGAGCAGCTACCCGAATTTATCAAGGGCTATACCCGCGTGCCGCCCGAGCTGCGCCGCACCGAACGCAATGGATCGACCCCCGATGCGCAATTGCTCGACGGGCTGCGGCTGATCGAAAGCCAAATCGGCGAAATGACGACGCAGCTGGCCGAAGGCGATCTGGACCAGTTGGCGACACGGGGGCGGTTTCTGGAAATCAAATATCGCGGTGACGAGACGCAGGCGTGACCATATCTTCGGCGCGCCCGATGAAGATCGATTTCGTGTCGGACATTGTCTGCCCCTGGTGCATCATCGGGCTGCGCGCGCTGGAGCAGGCGATCGCGGCGGCGAGCGACGTGGTGGCGCCGACGATCACCTTTCACCCGTTCGAGCTGAACCCCGCGATGCCACCCGAGGGGCAGAACATCGTCGAGCATGTCGCCGAGAAATATGGCGCGACCCCCGAACAATCGGCGAGCAACCGCGCCGGTATCCGCGCGCGCGCCGCCGAGCTTGGCTTTGCGATGAACGGCACCGCCGACAGCCGCATCTACAACACGTTCGACGCGCACCGGCTGCTCCACTGGGCGCAGATCGAGGGGAAGCAGGCGGCACTCAAGAACCGGTTGTTCGCGCTGTATTTTACGGAGGGCGGCAATCCTTCCGATCCCGATGCGCTGGTCGCCGCTGCGGCCGATGTCGGGCTCGACCCGGATGAAGCGCGGGCGATCCTAGCGTCCGATCGCTATGCCGAGGCGGTTCGCACTGAAGAACGCCATTGGCAGGGCGCGGGCATCAGCGCAGTACCTGCCGTCGTCATCAACGACAAATACGTCATCATGGGCGGCCAGCCCGCTGAGACCTTCGAACGGGCGCTGCGGGGTATCGCGGCGGAAGGGTAGCGGGGGTCGGGTTGGCTGCAGGGCCGTTTAATGGGCGGCGGCATTCGCGCATATAGCTGCCATTCGGCTTTTGCCCCAAAGTCGGTCGCTCGGTGCGTCGATCTGAATCCCTATAACCAGCCATTCATGCGTGCCGGCCGCGGACCCTGCCCGAGCCGATGCGCGGCACTTGACGCGCACTGTCCTCATGGCTTGATTGGCATCGGGGAAAGCAGACGCGATTGCGATGTGAGGGGGCCAGATGGCTCAGACGGACGGTGTGAAGTACGGGGTCAGCCATGCTCGACCGACCCCGTGAAATCAGCTCAAACTCATTTGAACCATTCGCCCGCACCGGTTGCCATGTTTCCTTTGATCTGGGCGGTGATATTGCCACGGCGCTTGGCATAAGCCCCTGTCAGTCCCCGCATACCGCCGACGCAGGAAATGACGGTCGTGCCGACATTGGAGCATCCCCACGCCGATGTCCAAGTTCCGGTTGCATCCTCTGTATTACACATCATGTGAGAGTCATAAATCGAGGACCTTGCCGGTTGGGTCATCGTGATGCACTTTGAGGTGGACTTCATCATTTTCCCGTCCATCATTGCCTCAGCGGTGCTGGCCGAGACCTGTGCGCCGTACGCGGTTCCATCATCTCTAACGCCGCCGACTGACGTGCTGGGCGCGGAAGCCGTTGAAGTATATGTAAAAGATTGCGCACTAGCCGTGCCACAACAAGCAATCACCCCGACAGAGGCTACAAAGTAGAATATAGCTTTCATGATTCCTGCTCCTGATATTTTTATGTTTTACGCGGTACAAGAAAGATGAGGGCAACAGGAATGTGCCATCGAGTCAATGAACTGACTTCAAGTGCATGGATGGACAGGCGGAATCCATTTCGTAAATGGGTCGAGTGCACCGCTGATGAGCTATGCTCGCGAGGTTTAATCGAGTCGCACAACCTAATCGAGATGGCTGGCAAGTGGGTGGCAATCTTGCAGCGGCAGGCCGACGGCACAATGGAGTTGAACGTCGACATCGTGGGCGACCGGCTGCGCTAATTTGAAAACCCGACCAATGGGCTCCAGGATTCGACTTAGTGTATCGGCATCGCCGCGATGGGGCGCTCAGCCGCCTGACTGATCGATGGAAAGCGAGCGGCGGCTCCCGTCCGGATCAGACCTTCGCGCTCCCACAGCAGAACGGCTTGAACTGGCGCAATAGCCGCTGGAACAGTGCGGCGCGATCGAACGGCAGCTATGCGAGGTTTGCGAACCAAAGGCTGCCCGAGAACTATCCACCATTAGCAGACATCCGCCCTCTCACCCCTTCGCCCGCCGCGCCGAAAGGCGGGCGAGCAGGCCCTGTCTCGGCACGATCTCCAGCACGCTTTCGCTATCGCCGGAGTGGTGATCGAAATAGGTGATCCGGCCGTCCTCGACGGACTTCAGCCGCGCATAGGGGATGCGCTTTGACAGTTCCTGTCGCACCAGCGTCACCGGATCGACGGCGCAGATGATGAAGCCGCCCGAGACGAAGGTGGAGGCATAGACTTTGCCATTGTGGACCAGCGCGGGCGGCAGATAGCGGTAATTGCCGCGTGGCTGTTTGCCGTCGATGTGGAGCAGGCCGCAGCCCGGACCGCCCTGGCCGACTTCGAGAATATCGTCCCAAGTCACTACGGGTGCAGTCATCACGTTCTTCCCTTTACCCGACCTTCAAGCACGGGTGCCGACCAGCGCCTTTGCCCGGTCCGCCAGCCGCGCCACTGCATCGGTATGGATTCCTGGCGCGGTCGCCAGCACGCCAAAGGCCTGCGCGCTCGGGGTGTTGAACGCAAGCGGTGCGCCAAAAGCATCGGTCACGGTCGCGCCAGCCTCCATCGCGATCAACGCGGCGGCGGCGATGTCCCATTCGAAACCCCAGCGCAAAGTGGCGACCAGATCAGCCTCATCGGCGGCGACCATCGCGATCCGCAGCGCAATCGAATTGGGCTTGGGCACCAGCACCAGATCGCTGTCTGCGCTCGGTAGCGTATCGCTCGGCACACGCGCGCCTGGAAAAATCGCGCAGCCCCCGGCCCGCACCGGCACGCCATTGCGCGTCGCGCCGCTTCCGGTCGTCGCCAGCCATACCTCGCCGCGTGCCGGGGCATCGAGCACACCGATCACCGGCAACCCCCGGTCGACCAGCGCCACCGACACCGCCCAGCCAGGCCGCCCGCGCAGATAATCCCGCGTGCCGTCGATCGGATCGACCACCCAGAGCCGCTCACACGCCAGCCGATCGGCATTGTCGGCGGTTTCCTCGGAGAGCCAGCCAGCCGCCGGATCGAGCGCTGACAGGCGTCGGCGGAGCAGCTCGTCCACCTCAAGATCGATATCGCTCACCGGATTGCCGGGGGATTTTTCCCAGCGGCTGAAATCATCGCTCCAGCGCGCCATGGCCAGCCTGCCCGCTTCACCCGCGATCGCGGCGACCGCATCGGCCAGCGTTTCAGCCGACGCTTTAGCCACTGGCCACCGTCATCCCGTCAATCAATAGGGTCGGCACGTTGATGCCGTATCGGAATTCCAAATCATTGGCCGGGGTTAGCGCCAAGAACATATCACGCAGGTTACCGGCAATGGTGAATTCGGCAACCGGCGTTGTCACCACGCCATCCTCGATGAGGAAACCCGATGCGCCCCGGCTGTAATCGCCGGTCACGCCGTTCACACCCATGCCGATCAGTTCGGTGATGTACACACCGCGCTTGATATCGCCGATCAGCGTCGCGGGCGGCACATGGCCGGGTTCCATGTGCAGGTTGCTCGACGAAACGCCCGGCCCACCGCCGACACCGCGCGAGGCATGGCCGGTCGGCTCCAGCCCCAATTGCCGCGCCGATGCGCTGTCGAGCAGCCAGGTTTCGAGCACGCCGGCCTCGATCAGGCAGCACGGCGACACCGCCAGCCCCTCACCGTCGAACGGGCGCGATCGCATGCCATGCGGGCGGTGCGGATCGTCACGCACGGTAACCCCGCTGGCAAACACAGCGGTGCCCAGCGCATCGAGCAGGAAGCTCGTCTTGCGGGTGATCGACGATCCGGCAATCGCGCCGATCAGATGGCCGAGCAGGCTGTTGCCGACGCGCGGATCGAACACCACCGGCATCGGCCCGCTCTCCAGCCGCCCGGGATTCATCCGCCGTACCGCGCGCTCGCCGGCCTTGGTGCCGACCAGCGCGGCATCCTCCAGCCGATCGAGATGACGCGCCGAATGATAGGCGTAATCGCGCTGCATATCGCCGCCGCTACCCGCCAGCACGCTGGCCGACACGCCGTGGCTCGACACCGCATAGCCATGGGCAAAGCCGTGACTCGTCGCGAGCCCCATCACCGATCGCGCGGCGCTGGCGCTGCCGCCTTCGCTGTTCGAGACACCGGGCACCGCGCGGGCGGCATCCTCTGCGGCCAGCGCGCGCGCCTTCAAAGCTTCGGGCGATACTTCGACGCCGTCGTCGAGATTAAGATGCGGTGGTTTACCGTGCAACAGCCGGTCGGCGGGGGCAAGGCCCGCCCAGTCATCCTCGGGTGCCTCCCGCGCCATCGCAATCGCGCGTTCGACCAGCGTATCAAGTGCTTCGATGGAAAGATCGGATGTCGAGACGCTCGCGTTGCGGCGCCCGACAAACACCCGCAGACCAAGCTCTGCCCCTTCCGAACGCCCGACATCCTCCAGCGCCCCAAGGCGAACCGACACGTCAAGCGCGGTATCTGCGGCAAAAACGGCATCGGCGGCGTCGGCCCCGGCAGCAATCGCGCGGGCAACAATGTCATGCGCCCGGTCACAGGCATGGTCAGGTGTGTGCATGCCCCTGATTTAGGCAGCATCCACCGAAATGAGAACCACCAGCCGATTATAAAGCCGTCGAGGTACCTACGACGAAGCATGCGGCGGCCATCAACAGCCCTGCCCCCCGGTTCGATCGGAAGCGCGCGAGTGCATTGTCGCCGTCATCGGGCTGGAGCGTTAGCACTTGCAAGCCGAGATGGCAGGCAATCGGCAACAACGCCGCGACCGCCAACCAGTCTGGCCGCACGAGCCAGATCGCCGCTGCCCAAAGCGCGATCGCAAGCGCGTAGAAGATCGCCACGCCGGGGCGGACTTTGCTGCCCATTGCCCGCGCCGAGGAGCGCACCCCGATCATCGCATCGTCGTCGCGGTCCTGCAGCGCGTAGATGGTGTCATAGCCGACCACCCAGGCGATCGAGCCGAGATAGAGCAGTACTCCCGGCATCGTCAGTGCGCCCGCGACATCGACCCAGCCGACCAAAGCGGCCCAGGAAAACACCATGCCGAGCCAAGCTTGTGGCCACCAGGTGATCCGCTTCATGAACGGGTAAGCGGCGACCAGGGCGAGGCTGAGGACGGCGACCAACGCTGCCCATGGAGTGAGTTGCAGCAGGACCACCAGCCCGATCAGGCACAGCATCACCAGCCAGATCCACGCCGCGCGGAGCGACACGGCACCGCTGGCGAGCGGGCGGTGCCGGGTGCGTTCGACCTGCGCATCGAGATCGCGGTCGACGATATCGTTGTACACGCAGCCCGCGCCGCGCATCGCAATCGCGCCGAGCAGCAGCCAGAGAAGCAAATCCCAGCGCTCGATCGCCCCGCCCGCCAGCGCAACACCCCAGGCGCCAGGCCAGAACAACAGCCACCAGCCGATCGGCCGATCGAATCGCGCGAGCGACGCGAAGGGCCGCGCCGCTGCTGGCAACCAGCCGAGCAGGCCGCGCATTTCGCTGTCGGGAACGATGGTGTCGGGCTGGCTCATGAGTGGGGGCATAGCGGCGTGCGGCGGTAGCTGGCAACGCATCTGGTTTGCCCATTTTCCCCGTTTGTCCCGAGCGAAGTCGAGGGACGTGCCCCACGCGCTGCGCAGGGTGTCTCGACTTCGCTCGACACGAACGGGAAGGGATGATTTGTTGCTCAGAAATGATCTAAGAAAGCATCCATGCAGACCGACATTGAAATCGCCCGTGGCTATCCGCTCCACCCAATCGCCGATATCGCCGTCAAGGCCGGTATCCCCGAAAGCGCAGTCGAGCCCTATGGCCGCCATAAGGCGAAGATCGATCCTGCCGCGCTGCCGCTGCCAGCCGGGGGCAAGACCGGCCACCTCATTCTGGTCACCGCCATCAGCCCGACGCCTGCGGGGGAGGGCAAGACGACCACGTCGGTGGGCTTGGCCGATGCGCTCAACCTGACCGGGCGCAAGACGATGCTGTGCCTGCGCGAGCCGTCGCTTGGGCCGTGCTTCGGGCAAAAGGGCGGCGCGACCGGGGGCGGCCATGCGCAGGTGGTGCCGATGGAGGACATCAACCTGCACTTTACCGGCGATTTTCACGCGATCACGGCGGCGCATAATCTGCTCGCGGCGATGCTCGATAATCATATCCATTGGGGCAACGCGCTTGGTATCGACGTGCGCCGCGTCGTCTGGCGGCGTGCCATGGACATGAATGATCGCGCGCTGCGCCAGATCGTCCAGTCGCTGGGCGGCACCGGCAATGGATATCCGCGCGAATCGGGCTTCGACATCACCGTCGCGTCCGAAGTGATGGCCATTCTCTGCCTCGCGCGCGACCCCGCCGATCTGCGCGATCGGCTCGCGCGGATCGTAGTGGGCTATACCCGCGACCGGACGCCGGTGACCGCGCACGACCTGAAGGCCGACGGCGCAATGGCGGTGCTACTGGCCGAGGCGATCAAGCCCAATCTGGTGCAGACACTCGGCGGCAATCCCGCGTTCATTCATGGCGGGCCCTTCGCGAATATCGCGCATGGCTGCAATTCAGTGATCGCGACACGCGCCGCGCTGGGGCTGGCGGATTATGTCGTCACCGAAGCGGGGTTCGGAGCCGATTTGGGCGCGGAGAAATTTTTCGACATCAAATGCCGCCAGGCCGGGCTGGCGCCTGCCGCCGTCGTGATTGTGGCGACGGTGCGTGCGCTGAAGATGAATGGCGGGTTGGCGAAGACCGATCTTGCCCATGAGGACGTCGACGCGGTCTCTCGCGGGGCGGCCAATCTGGTGCGCCATATCGAAAATGTCCGTCAGTTCGGCGTGCCCGCTGTGGTGGCGATCAACCATTTCGGCACGGACAGCGACGCCGAAATCCAGGCGCTGCGCGATATTGCCGCCGCGCACGGCGTACAGGCGATCCTGTGCCGCCACTGGGCCGAAGGCGGCGCGGGCGCAACCCAGCTTGCCGATGCGGTCGCCGCACTCTCGGAAAGCGGATCGGCGCAGTTCGCGCCGCTTTATGACGATGGCCTACCATTGCTCGACAAGATCAAGACGGTTGCCACCCGGCTCTACCGCGCCGGGAACGTCGATGCCGAACCGGCAATCGTCGCGCAGCTGGCCCGGTTCGAGGCGGCGGGATTCGGCCATCTGCCGGTCTGCATCGCCAAAACCCAGTACAGCTTCTCCACCGATCCAACCGCGCTCGGCGCGCCGACCGGCCACACCGTCCACATCCGCGAAGTGCGGCTGTCTGCAGGGGCGGGCTTTGTGGTGGCGGTGTGCGGGGAGACCATGACAATGCCGGGCCTGCCGCGCGTGCCGGCCGCTGAGGCGATTGGGTTCGATGACGAGGGGCGGATCGAGGGGTTGTTCTAGGGCGACACCGGCTTTTACCGACCCGCAGCGATTGTCCATTCGTGGGAGTTAGTCGCCGTTCCCGACTTCATCCGCGCCCGACGGCGTTCGTCAGGAGCCAGGGTTTGGCTATGCTTACATGTCATCGGGGATCGAACGACCTTGCCCGTTAGAAGAAAGAAACATCCAGCCGCGATGAACCCAAAAAGCTGCCCGTGGATCGGTATCCCAGTTAAGATACCTTTGATCATCTCAGCAGGCGACTAATTGGCCCGGAAAACGGCCCAGTCGTGCGATATCCAAAGAGGCGTAGCTGTCAGGACAACCAACCTTATAAACCATTTTAAATCAATTTGTTAATGTCGATTATGAGATTCGGTGTTGGGGGTCGATTAACAATCACAAGTATAGCAGTGTTTTTCACGCCATTATTGCGCTCAGAATGCGCATCAGATCTGCTTCATTGCGCGACCCTGTCTTGGCACAGATTCTCTTGATCTGCCCGCGAAGGGTTTCATCCTTGACCATGCGCACCGCCGCGATATCCGGCCGGCTTGCCCCATCGTACATGCGCATAGCGACGTCCGCCTCACTTGGAGTTAGCCGATAGATCGCGGTAAGGAACGCAGCGATGCCAACCCGGTCCCGTTGTGGCGGCTTCGCCAGCAAGATCGCATGGGGTAGATTTCCAAGTGACCAGGCGCGTCGCGGCAAACGGAAACCTTCTAGGAACAGCGGTTGCTCGGCTTGCGCGTCATCGATCCGCAACCGCACATGATCCAGCCCGCCATCGGTTACAATTGCACTGATCCCTTGCGCCAGCGACAGCGGCGTTCCCTCTGCATTGAGAAAGCCGCCGCTCAAGCCGACGCGGCCTGCCGACACAATCTGCTCAGCTCCTTCCGTCATCGCTTGGACCCGGCCGCGCGCATCCAAGATGAAGGCGGTCGCGCGGATGGCTTCGAAAGCACCGGCTAGCAAGCGCGCCTGATCGCCTTCCAGCCGCTCCTGCAGCCGCACCGCACGTCGGGCGGCCTTCGCGGCTTCAGTGAAAACGCGCCGCTGCTCTGCATTTGTGCGTCCGTCCTTACGCTTGCGCAGAACAGCCAGGCCAATAAGCCCCATCCGGTCCACCACCAAATTGGCCTGGCATCCGAACGGGATATCCAACTGCTCGCAAAACTGAACATAGCGGTCCGACTGCAGCGACGGGATAACTGCAGCGTAATCCCGCTCGTATAACACGCTGTCGAAGTCGCCGCGCTCTAAACCTGCGTTGCACGCCGCGATCCTAAAGTTCAGCAGCGGCGAGCCACCCCCTATTGCGACAAAATCCTGCGCGTCCGATTGCGAAAAACCTGTCAGAATATTGAACGGAATGTCCCGCGCACCACCACCCCCAACGCCGATCAATTGGCCGTGCCCCGAGCCGGTATGGTTCGCCATTATTCCCAGGACTTCTGGCCAACGTTCTGGCTCGAGCGCAGCACCGAAGAACACGTCGTCCCAATCCACGCGAAGAGCCGATTTCATAGAACCCCCAATCAATAATCGGCATCCACAGCGCAAATTACGCGCGCCTGCATTTTATCAATCCAGTGTGAGTGCAGGCCAATGTCAACAAGAAAGAGCCTGGCTGCCCTGACGGTCTGCATGCCCCTATGGGGGGATGACCGACGATTTGCCAAGGCTCTATCGATAGATGGATTGTCGAATTGATTGGACGAGGAACAACCGATGGCATTGCAACAGATTCCCCAATCAGCCGATTTGCGAGACGTCAAGTTTGCAATTCGCGATCGGGATCGTATCGGGCCAAGTGCCTTGAAAGCGATTGCGGCATGTATTCAGGATGTGCGGCGACAATCAACTTCTCAATCGTCTGCCGACCCTTCACCTCTCTTCATTCAATATGGCGAACTGGTCATTGCAGGGTTTGCGCCGCAGGTCGCCAGGGCACGCTGGCCTTGTGGCGCGAACGCAGGACGCGGACCCGGTGCCGGTTTACACCGTGGTGACGCAGCGCCTGCTATTGGCGCTGTGTCATCGGGGCTAATCCTCGCTGCGGGGTCGGGTAAGGCGGAAAGCCCGATTGCCGCAAATGATGATCCTACGACAGGTTTGATTGATTTGGGGCTTCAGGTGGCCCCGCTCACACTGTGTCAATTAAAGGCGAGTTTGGCTGAAGGGCAGCCCTTCTCTTTCTTATTTCTGAATTATGCCGGTACTGCATCAGTAGTGCAGCCAACTAACAGCAACGAGGCGTGTGCTGTTAGCGATGAATATGCCGAAGTGTATGCGGCTACGGCGGTTGGTTATGACGACCAACAAGACGCATTTCTTGTAGTGAAGCAGTCTGCAGACTCTTCTCACGAAGACGGCGAAATCATGATGCTGTCTTATGCCTATTGGACACACCCGGTACTCTCGCAGGAAATTTGGACAATTTGGAAATAGAATCCACAAATTTGAGCCTAGGGATTATGACGTCAAGATCCTGCAATGAGAGGATACGGCGTCGTCGGCGGCGGCCAACGACCGAAATGCGGCTATTGTCATAATAGACGTTCGCGCTGTGAGGGTACCTCGGTTGCTCATCCAAGCCTAACGTGAATATCCAGCGTTCATTACCAGATTAAACAGCGGCCCTCTGAATTTTCGATTGGACGCTGATTCCATGTCTCCGTTCTAGAAAGCTGGATCAAGGCTGACGCTTCCGCAAATGGGCGAGCTGAGCATACGCCCGAAATCCACGTACAGACATGCTGAGCGATCCTTCCAGGGGCGAACAGGGTGAGTATGATCAGGTGATAACAGTTGGGGCCTGCCGGCCTGTATGATGGGTGATTCCGGCGAGATCATTCGCAGTGGCGACAAGATCGGCTAGCGCTGATGCAGTTTCGGCATCCAGAATGCCGTCTGGCCCCTCAAAGCGTTCGAGATAGACGCGAAGGGTTGCGCCGCTGGTGCCGGTGCCGGACAAGCGGAACACGATCCGTGTACCGCCCCCGAATTGCAACCGAAGCCCCTGACCGCGGCTCAGCGAGCCGTCGACCGGGTCCAAATATTCGAACTCGTCCGCCTCCGTAACGGTGAGGTTGTTTGACATGCGCCCAGGAAGAGTAGGCAGGGCGATACGCAGTTCGTTCACAAGTCGCTCCGCTGAGACGATTTCAAGCCCCTCGTAATCGTGCCGCTCATAATAATTGCGGCCGAACCGTGCCCAGTGCCCGGCCATGATCTCCGCCACGCTCTCACGTCTCACTGCCAATATGTTGAGCCAGAGCAGCACAGCCCATAACCCGTCCTTCTCGCGCACATGGTCAGACCCGGTGCCAGCGCTTTCCTCGCCACAGATCGTCGCCATGCCGGCATCCAGCAAATTGCCGAAGAACTTCCAGCCAGTCGGCGTCTCATACAGCGACAAGCCGAGTTCTAGCGCCACACGATCGGCGGCACCGCTGGTCGGCATTGAGCGGGCAATACCCTTGAGACCGCTCGCATACCCGGGAGCGAGGTGGGCGTTGGCGGCGAGTACCGCCAGTGAATCCGATGGCGTAACGAAAATTTTCCGGCCGAGGATCAGGTTGCGATCGCCATCCCCATCCGAGGCGGCGCCGAAATCGGGCGCATCGGCGCCGAACATCCGCCCGAACAGCTCGTGTGCATGGACCATGTTGGGGTCCGGATGATGACCACCGAAATTCGGCAGCGGTGTTCCATTTACGACCGTCCCGGCTGGCGCGCCGAGGCGCTGCTCTAGAATTTCGCGTGCATAGGGACCGGTGACGGCGTGCATAGCATCGAAGCTCAGGCGGAAGCCCCCGGCGATTAGTTGGCGGATTGCGCCAAAATCGAACAGCTGCTCCATCAACTCGGCGTAATCGACAACGGAATCGATTACCGCGACCGTTAGTCCCGCTACCTGCGTTTCGCCGAGCCGGTCGAGATCGACGTCGGGGGCGTCAACGGTCATGTAACGGTTGATCACCCTTGATTGAGCGTAGATGGCGTCAGTAACCCTTTCGGGAGCCGGGCCGCCGTTACCAATGTTGTACTTGATGCCAAAATCCTCGTCCGGGCCACCGGGATTATGGCTGGCGGAGAGGATAAGGCCGCCGAACGCCCCATATTTCCGGATGATGTTACTGGCAGCGGGTGTCGAGAGGATCCCACCTAGGCCGACTATGACCCGGCCGAAGCCGTTGGCGGCGGCCATCCTGATTGCCGTCTGGATTACCTCCCGGTTGAGGAATCGACCATCCCCCCCCAGCACGAGCGTCTGCCCGGCAAAATCCTCGAGCACGTCGAACACGGACTGCACGAAATTCTCAGTGTAATGCAGTTGCTGAAACACCCGAACCTTCTTCCGCAGGCCGGAGGTCCCTGGTTTCTGGTCGGGGAACGGGGTGGTGGCAATCGTCAGGGTCATCTTTCCATCTTGCCAGATCAGGACGACAGGTAAAGTCGTTACGCCGCGCCGCAAACAGTTCGGTCGCCACTTTGAACTCGCTCAAATTCCTCTCAGCCTGAAAACTGATGAATGGGACAAGTTACGAAGTGCTCCGCCCTGCCTAGTAGCTGGGTGTAGGAAAAAGCCGGCCGTGAAGTTGGATGCCGCTTCACCGCCGTTTTCGGCCAAACCACCCATTTGGCCTAGTGGCGAATCTCGCCTGTCCGGCTATAATCTCCTTAGTCTAAAATGGAGTGATTCCGATGACCCAGAGCCCCTGGCAGCATAACCGATCCGCAGGCGTGGCCGACGATATCGATTTCGAGATCAAGGGCCAGGAGCTTCAATTCGTCGAGATCGAGCTCGATCCGGGCGAAAGCGCGGTCGCTGAAGCCGGGGCGTTTGTGTGGAAGGACGCATTGATCGGCATGACGACGGTGTTCGGCGACGGCAGCGGCGATGCAGGTGGCGGGTTCATGGGCAAGCTGCTGGGTGCAGGCAAAAGGCTGGTGACAGGGGAAAGCCTGTTCACCACCGTGTTCACCCATAACGGCACCGGCAAGGCCCGCGTCGCCTTTGCCGCGCCCACGCCTGGCGCGATCCTGCCGATCAAGCTGTCTGATCTGGGCGGCACATTGATCTGCCAGAAGGATGCGTTTCTGGCGGCTGCCAAAGGCGTGTCGATCGGAATCGCGTTCCAGCGCCGGGTGATGACCGGGCTGTTCGGCGGCGAGGGCTTTATCATGCAAAAGCTGGACGGCGATGGCTGGGTGTTCGTCCAGATGGGCGGCACCGTGGTAGAGCGCATTTTGCAGCCGGGCGAACAGCTCCATGTCGATACCGGGTGCCTGGCCGCCTATACCCCGAGCGTCGATTTCGATCTGGTGACCGCAGGCGGGGTGCGCAGCGTGTTGTTCGGCGGCGAAGGCCTGTTCTTTGCGCGGCTGACCGGGCCGGGCAAGGTGTGGATCCAGTCGCTGCCCTTCTCGCGCCTGGCCGGCCGGATGCTCGCGGCAGCGGGCGGACGCGGCAGCAATCGCGGCGAAGGATCGGTTCTCGGCGGACTGGGCGACCTGATCGGTGGGAACGATTGAGGCGATTGGGCTTTTAGCGCACAAGCGTTGACCGCATCCGACTCTGACAGCAGTCGGGTCAGTGGGCGCGATGATCGGGCTGAGGGCATCATGCAGAAACGCATTCGCCGCATTGATGCCGTGATTGCGGCGCAACACGATGCTCAATTCGACGCAAAAAAATGTGCGTCCCGCGCAAGGAAACACTGATTGCGGGAATCCGGCTTGCATCACTTGATGCATTGGGCGACCAGCAAATCGGAAAAAGCAGACGTCACGATGATCGGGGGACAGGTTGATGTTAGCGATGGAAAGGCCCCAAGGGGCCAGCAACGCTATTGCGGAAAGGCGCGAGGACATCATTGCCTTTGGACGCGGCGTCGTTAACGAAGAGGCCGAGGCGCTTGAGTCGCTGAGCCATACGCTTGACGATAGTTTTGTGGCTGCCGTCGATGCGCTGATGTCCACTCGTGGCCGCATTGTCGTTTCAGGTATCGGCAAGTCGGGCCATGTCGGCCGCAAGATCGCCGCCAGCTTTGCATCAACCGGCACGCCGGCATTCTTTGTCCATGCAGCAGAGGCCGGGCACGGCGATCTGGGCATGGTGATGCGGGGCGACACGCTGTTACTGCTATCGCTTTCAGGCGAAACGCGTGAGTTGAAACACCTGATCGGTTATGCGGCCGAAAACGGCATCACGGTGGTGGGCATTGGCTCTAAGCCGGGTTCGACAATTATGCGGCTGGCCACTGTTCGGCTTGTACTGCCCTCGGTACGCGAAGCCTGCCCTGAGAATATCTCCCCCACCACATCAGCAATTATGATGCTGGCGATGGGGGATGCCCTGGCCATCGCGATGATGAAGCTGCGCGGGGTATCGCGCACGAAGTTGAATACGCTGCATCCGGGTGGCAATATTGGCCACCGGCTGACGCGCGTTTCCGCGCTGATGCATGCGCAGGACGAACTGCCGCTGGTGACACAGGAAACGGCGATGCGCGACGTGATCCTTAAGATGACGGCGCACAGCTTCGGTATTGCCGGGGTGGTCGATCACGATGGCCTGCTGGTCGGTGTGATCACCGATGGCGATTTGCGCCGCCACGCCGATCAGCTGCTCGAGTCGAACGCGGCTGTCGTGATGACGCGCGATCCAGCGACCACCGAGGCATCGGCCTTCGCCGAAGACGCGCTGAGTTTGATGGAAGCTGGCAAGATCACGTCGCTGTTCGTCACGCACGCGCTCAACCCCAGGCTGCCCGTCGGCCTCATCCATGTGCACGACATCTTGCGCGCCTCAAGACTCTGACTTTACATGATTGATAAGGGTTCAGGCGGCCCCGCGCGCGTCGCCATCATCATTCCGTCGCGGTACGCATCAACGCGGTACCCGGCCAAGCCGCTTGCGTTTCTCCACGGCCCGGATGGCGTGTCAAAACCACTGATCGAATGGACAATTGATGCCGCCCGCGCCGTGCCCGGCGGGGCAAACGTGTATGTCGCCACCGATCATTCGGCGATTGCTGCGGCAGCAGAGGCAGCGGGTGCATCGGTGCTGATGACCCCCGAGTCCTGCGCCAACGGCACCGAACGCTGCGCCGCCGCACTCGATGAGCTCACCGACATCCCCGATATCGTCGTCAACTTTCAAGGCGATGCGCTGCTGACGCCGCCTTTCGTCATCGAATCGCTAATCGCCGCGATGGTAGCGGACCCGAGCATCGACGTGGCGACACCCGTTATCCGCGCCTCCCCTGCTGTGCAGCGCCGCCTGATCGATGATCAGCGCGCCGGCCGCGTTGGCGGTACCACGGTGACGTTTGGCCATAGCCGCGACGCGCTGTACTTCTCGAAATCGGTTATCCCGCATCTGCCGCCCGCCCGGATCGGTGACCCTGCACTGCCGCTATTCTTCCATATCGGCGTCTACGCCTACCGGGTCCCGGCGCTGCGTGCCTATGCTGATCTGCCGGTGGGCACATTGGAACTGCTCGAAGGACTCGAACAACTTCGTTTTCTGGAGGCTGGCAAGCCGGTACGCATTGTCGACGTGCGCGATCCGGGCCATGACCTTTGGGAACTCAACAATCCCGAGGATATCCCTTTTATCGAGGCTATCCTGGCACAACGTGGCAAGTGATGATGATGATGAAGGATGGAACCACCATGTTGTGCGGCCGCGCCGTCGGCATCGATCAGCGCTTGTTCGTCATCGCAGGGCCCTGCGTGATCGAGAGCGAGGCGATGGCGCTCTCTACCGCCGAAACGCTGAAGGGGATTGGAGAGCGGCTGGGGATTTTGCTGATCTACAAAAGTTCGTTCGACAAAGCTAACCGCACATCGGGCAGCTCGTTCCGGGGCCCGGGCCTTGATGAGGGTCTGCGCATTTTGGAAAAAGTCCGCCGCGAAATCGGCATGCCGGTGCTGACCGACGTGCACGAAACCGCCCAGGTCGCCGCTGTAGCCAGCGTTGTTGACGTATTACAGACCCCCGCCTTTCTTGCCCGACAGACCGACCTGATCGAGGCAGTGGCCACATGCGGTAAGGCAGCCAACATCAAGAAGGGCCAGTTCATGGCCCCACATGACATGATCCATGTCGCGGCCAAGGCACGCACCGCCGCCAGCGAGGCCGGCACGGCCGCGCCAATGCTGGTCACCGATCGCGGCGCCACTTTCGGCTATAATAATCTAGTGTCCGACATGCGCGGGCTGGTGATCATGCGCGAAACGGGTTGCCCGGTCGTGTTCGATGCGACCCATTCGGTGCAGCTGCCCGGCGGCATGGGCGCCACCAGCGGCGGCCAGCGCGAATTCGTCGCACCGCTGGCCCGCGCTGCGGTTGCCGTCGGGATTTCGGGGCTGTTCATGGAGATGCACCCCGATCCGGAAAATGCAAAGTCCGACGGGCCGAACGCTATTCCGCTTAATCAGGCAGAAGCGCTCCTGGAGCGATTGCTGGCGATTGATGACCTGGTGAAAAGTGATTCACCGGACTAACGTTAAGGCATCTTCCGTCAGTTGGGCGATCTCAATTTAACCTATATTGTCAGAAACAGCAAATTAACACCTACTCTTCGATCCTTAATCGAAATGATCACCCTATAGACGCAGGTGATAATTCAGTTTTGTTTTGACCATTTTTGAAATATATGACGCTGTTGGTTTTTTCATTCGTTGAGCGCTGCCAGTGAGCTCATCGATGGAATCATTTTTTGGGTTAGCTGCTTTTTTGCTTGGCGCAGTCGGCTGACGGCGCTATTCGATTGGTTATGACACAAGCAAGACGTGGAATCATCCTTGCGGGAGGTTCTGGAACCCGGCTTTACCCACTTACCCGCGGCGTTTCTAAACAGTTGATGCCGATATTCGACAAGCCAATGATCTATTACCCCCTCAGTACGCTGATGCTGGCGGGGATCCGCGACATCTTGATCATCACGACTCCAGAGGATTCAGCCCAATTCCAGCGGGTGCTGGGTGATGGATCGGAATTCGGCGTATCTTTGTCCTATGCCCAGCAGCCGCGCCCTGAAGGATTGGCGCAGGCTTTCCAGATTGGAGCTGATTTCGTGCGCGGCGGGCCGAGCGCGTTAATCCTAGGCGACAATATTTTCTACGGCCATGGTCTGCCTGATCTGTTGCGCAATGCCGATGCACGCGACACCGGTTCCACCGTGTTCGCATACCGTGTTGATGACCCGCAAGCATTCGGCGTGGTCGAATTTGACGCGTCTGGCAAGGCGGTCTCGATCGAGGAAAAACCCAAGGTTCCCAAGTCGAACTATGCCGTCACCGGGCTATACTTCTACGACGAGACAGTGGTTGATCGCGCCCGCGATCTCAAACCATCGTCGCGCGGCGAGCTAGAAATTACCGATCTCAACCGACTGTACCTCGATGAGGGCGCGATGTCGGTCGAGATTATGGGGCGCGGTTTTGCCTGGCTTGATACCGGCACCCATGTTTCCTTGTTGGATGCGGCGACCTATGTTCGCATTACCGAAGAACGGCAGGGGCTGAAAATCTGCTGCCCTGAAGAAATCGCCTGGCGGCAGGGTTTTATTACTGCCGACCGGTTGCGGGAAATCGCAGAGCCGCTCCGCAAGTCAGGCTATGGAGAGTACATGCTCAAACTCCTGGAAAGCCCGACGCAGCCGTGAATGTTATTGAAACCCGAATTCCGGGCCCATTAATCATTGAACCGCGTGTATTTGGCGACGCGCGTGGATTCTTTACGGAAACCTGGAATGCAGCTGCATTTGCAGAGGCCGGATTGGATCTTTCGTTTGTGCAAGACAATCATAGCCATTCGCAAAAGGGCGTGCTTCGCGGCCTGCATTTTCAGAATCCGGGGCCTCAAGGTAAACTGGTGCGTGTGACCCGCGGGGCGGTATTTGACGTGGCAGTCGATCTTCGCGCATCCTCAGCCCATTTCGGTCAGTGGGTCGGCGTTGAACTCAACGCCGACAACAAGCGCATGTTCTGGGTACCCGAAGGATTTGCCCACGGCTTCCTGACGCTCGCCGATGATACTGATTTTCTTTACAAATGTACCGCCCCATATGCCCCGCAATCAGAGTTTACGCTGGCGTGGGACGATCCGGCGGTAGGGGTGGAGTGGCCGTTAGCCGGGCTTGATCCAATAATTTCTGAAAAAGACACCCGAGGGTTGACCCTTGCTATCGTACCGGCGTTCGCATGAGAGTGCTGATCACCGGCGCGAATGGCCAGTTGGGCGGTGCGTTGAGACGGCTGGCGCCCGCGCATACAGACATCACGGCGATTGATGTTCAGGATTGCGACCTGACCGACCTGCCCTTGCTGCGTGCCCGGCTGGCAGCAGAGGCACCCGATGTCATCCTGAACGCCGCGGCCTATACTGCGGTGGACAGGGCCGAGAGCGAAGAACACTTGGCCCGAGCGATTAACGCCGAGGCGGTCGCTGCGATGGTCGAGGCAATGACCGGATCGGGCGGGCGCATGGTCCACGTCTCGACTGATTTTGTGTTCGACGGCACGTCGGCCCGGGCTTACCTGCCAGATGATGTCCGCAATCCGCTGTCTGCCTATGGTCGCACCAAGGCCGAAGGCGAGGATCATCTGCGACCTGAAGACCTGCTGGTGCGCACCGCCTGGGTCTACGAAGCAGGCGGTGCGAATTTTGTGCGGACCATGATCCGCTTAATGTCAGAACGCGACGAGTTGGGCATTGTTGCCGACCAAATCGGGGCGCCGACCTGGGCCTCCTCCCTTGGACGCACGATATGGGACCTGGTGGCCATGGGCGCGAGCGGCACCTTCCATCACAGTGATGCAGGAGTCGCCAGCTGGTACGATTTCGCTGTTGCGATCGCAGAGGAAGCGCACGCGCTCGGCTTGTTGGCGCGCATCCCGAGAATTCGGCCGATTACAGCTAGCGATTATCCCACCCCAGCACAGCGCCCAGCGTTTTCACTGCTAGATTGTCGTGCCACGCGCTCGACTTTGGGTGACGAACCGGTTCATTGGCGGACCAACCTGCGTCTGATGCTGAAAGAGGAAGCGAAGCTTGGCTAATTTGCTCGTTACTGGCGGCGCCGGTTTTATCGGCGGCAACTTTGTGCACTATTGGAACGCGCATCACCCCGATACCCGGGTAATCGTGCTCGATGCATTGACCTATGCGGGCAACCGTTCAACGATCGCGGGCGCGCCCAATGCCGAGTTGGTGGAAGGCGATATCCGAGACACCGCGCTGGTCGAAACATTGCTGCGCAACCACGATATCGCCACGATCGTTCACTTCGCCGCAGAAAGCCATGTTGACCGTTCGATCAGCGGACCAGATGCTTTCATCGAAACCAATATTCTTGGCACCAATAGCCTTTTGAAAGCGGCTCGATCGGTATGGCTTTCAAATGGCCGACGCGCGCATCGGTTTCATCATATCTCGACCGACGAAGTGTTCGGGTCATTAGGACCTCGCGATCCCGCCTTTAGCGAGACCACACCATACGCGCCGAACTCGCCCTATTCCGCCAGCAAGGCTGCATCGGACCATCTGGTCCGTGCCTATCACCACACATATGGGCTGGAAGTAACAACGAGCAATTGCTCGAACAATTATGGGCCATATCAATATCCAGAAAAACTGATCCCGCTGTTCCTTCTGAACGCACTGCATGGTCGGGCGTTACCGATCTACGGCGACGGGATGAACGTGCGCGACTGGCTCCATGTCGAAGATCACTGCCGCGGGATCGAGGCATGCCTTTTGCATGGTCTGCCAGGTGAGACCTACAATATTGGTGGGGGGGCAGAACTGCCAAACATGGAAGTGATCGACGCAATCTGCCGCGAGGTTGACCGCGCTTTTGCTGAGGTGGACGGTTTGGCTGCACGCTATCCCGATGCGCCCGCCGCCCAAGGAAAACCAACCTCGAGCCTTAAGACGTTCGTCACCGATAGGGCGGGACATGACCGTCGCTATGCGATCGACGAGACCAAGGCACGGGCCGAACTTAGCTACGCACCCCTCAACAGCTTCGATGAGGGACTGCGTCAGACGTTGCGATGGTACCTTGATAATGAGCGCTGGTGGCAGCCGCTGCTCGCGTAGGAATAGCTTAGCACGTTTAGTTATTGGCGCGGTGGTCGGGAGAGATAGTATTCCCGGGTTAATAACTTCGCTGCACTTGCCTGTTGATGTTCATCGCAGTTCTCAAGGCGTTAAACACCATCGCCTGGAAGCTGGCGCGCTCATGAGGCCATTTTGATGATCTGGAGTTGGTTGCTTCACAACATTAACGACCTGTGATGTCGAGAGGCCGCCCCAACACGACCGCAGCCTGGCAGACCTGTTCCGGCCTGACGTGCTCCCCTGAAACTCCGCCAGTCTGAGCTAGAGTCCTTCCAGAAGGAGGACGACGATGATGATCTTCCTCCGTTTGCACGGACACCTTGGGTTAGCCTGTCATGCTTTGCTCGGCCTGTTCGGGGGTGAGATACCCGGGGGCCGAGTGCATGCGGTGCCGATTGTAGTATCCTTCGATGTAGCCGAACAGGGCCTGCCTTGCTTCGGCATGCGTCGCCCAGCGGCATTGATGGACCAGTTCCACCTTCAATGTGTGGAAGAAGCTTTCCATCGGGGCATATCATAGCAGTTGCCGGTCCGGCTCATCGACGGCGTTGCTCCGATGGCGGCCAGGTGATCGACATAGGCCCCGGCCGCGTATTGCGATCCCCTGTCCGAATGGTGGATCAGGCCGGATGCTGGTCTTTGCCGCTGCGCGGCCATAATCAATGCTGCCAGCGGCAACTCGGTCCGCATATGGTCGAGAGTCGCCCAGCCCACGATCTTGCGGGTTGCCAGATCGAGCACCGCCGCCAGATAGAGCCAGCCCTCGCCGGTTGCGATATAGGTGATATCCGCCAGCCAGATCCGGTTCGGCGCAGGGGCAATAAAGCGCTGCGCGAGCAGGTTCGGGGCGATCGGCAGATAATGTCGACTGTCAGTCGTACAGGGCCGGAACCGGCGACCAGCAAGCGCACGGATGCCATGCCGGCGCATCAGCCGCTCGACGCGACCACAGCTGCAACCGCGCCCTTCCGCCCGCAGGGCGGCATTCATCCGAGGAATCCCGTAACGCCCATGGTGCCGCGCCTGGATGCGACGGACATCGCCCAGCAGCTTGACGTTCGCCATCGTGCACGCGCTCGGTGGGCGACCGCGCCAGCCATAATATCCGCTGGCCGACACCTCGAGCACGCGGCACATGACGCGCACCGAATAGGTCGCGGCATGCTGCTCGATAAAGCTGAACCTCATCGTGGCATCTCCGCAAAGATGCCGACGACTTTTTTTAAGATGTCGCGCTCCATCCGCATGCGGTCGAGTTCGCGCCGCAGCTTGGCGATCTCCGACGCCTGATCCGACGGCGACGACATGATCGATGTGGGCGGCTGCGCCGCCGTCTTCACCGCGCCAACACCGATCCCGAGCTGCCAGCGACGCAGCATCGTCGGCATGATCCCCAACTCGCCTGCAATCTCGGCCTGTGTCCGCCCGCTCGTCTCCCACAGGGCAACCGCCTCGCGCTTGAACTCGGGTGTAAAATACCTCTTCCCAACCCTCGCCATCGTTCACCTCCTGGCTCCAAAAAGCCTATCATCAGTGTCCGCCAAAGCGAGGGAAGATCAAGACGCCCTTCACCAGCCTGGCGCGGGCCCGTGCGGTGCTTGCAGCCTGTCGGCATGATTACAATCAACAGAGGCCACAATCGAGCCTGGGTAACATGACCCCGGCCGAGATGGCGGCCCGATCAGCTGGCAACCGGGTTGGTGGTTAACCCCAACCCGGATGCCATCACGCCCTCGCAACGACAACAGCAGGGCCTCCGGCTCTACTAATAGGTGGAGGATCGTCGGGGCTCAGACCAAGCCCGATGCGCCTTTCTGCCGGCTTCGAGACGCTTCGGTCCATTCATCATCATACCAATAATAGCCGCCATTGCCATTGCGTCGTACGCCGCCACCAAACCACCGAGCCGTGCGTATCGGACTAAAGTGTCCAATTATGCCCGGCCGTTGAGCGTCACTTGTCGGCGGTGATCCACGATGAATTAGACGAGAATGCCATAATAGTACGTCACCCTTCTTACCTAAAAATTTAGTTACCTTTTTCTGTTCGAGGCAAAATTTATAAAAATATGCAGGATTGATAAACATCGAAGAATGAACTGACCAGTCCTGCAAGTTCTCAGTACCAGCCTGAAATTCTTCCTTTAAATAAGGCATGACTTTATCTCGACTGACCGGTAAATATTTATGTGATCCACGAATGAACTCGAAAGGACCAGATTCTTCAGGGATATCATCGACAGCGATCCAAACCGCAAGATACCTTCCGTTTGTTCCCGGAGGATTAAGATATTCGTCCTGGTGCCAACCCCGTTCTGTGCTTACAAAAGGCGAAAGATTAAAATGCAAACCCAATTGCTCTCCTATCAGATCATTAATAACAATATTCATTTCAACCGAGCAAAACATATTTTTAATCACATCGTGCTCAATGTACGGCGTAAAGGTCGGAAAACTACCAACACCTAAATTCAATTT
>NZ_NCGB01000013.1:0-63547 GCF_002278865.1 Sphingomonas sp. 28-62-11
ACAACGAGGCAGTCACCTCAGAACGGCGACAGTTCAGAGCACAGCTAAGTCACTGAATTCGCACTTTCGAACGGCAGCAATTCGCAGAAGCTGCCGTTTATCGGCGAACATAGGAATGACCGACAATGGGTCGACAACGGTCAGCACCGCGCAATGCAATTAAACGGCAGCTACGCCGTGGTTGCCGACCAAAAGCGGTCGATCGGCGCCGGTAGCATAGGCTTCATCGCAAAGATGATCGAAATTCACGCCGACGAACTTTACGTCATCGATCATTTCGCACTGCATGGCAGCAGTGCGTTGTGCAAGCCGGCTGTAATCGCCTGTGACGCCGCCTTTGTGGTGGCCGAGAATAAGCGGACCGAACTGATCATCTAGGAAGCCCGTCACGCGAAGTTCGTCGGCCATAGTGTGACGAAAGGCGTGGGAGCCAAGCCCATCGCTCTCGACTTTTACATCGATTTTACCAGTTTTGCAGACCCCGACGAACAAGCCATTGCAGGCGTTGGTGTCTGCGTATCCGTTGCTGACTGCCCAGTTGAAAATTGACGAAAGTGCCGATATCTTGCTGTTCTCGGTTTGAGGATCGATCCTCCCCGCCTTTAAAGCGGCCGCTTTCGCAACTGCCGCCCACATGTCGAGATTTTTGTACTCATTCGAGTTTCTATAGTTTCGGGGCAGGGCGGCCATTGCATCACGCCAATCGCGGATTTCGTCCCGGCCAATAGCAGCAAGCCGCCGATCGTTGCCAACATAGCCGGTGAACATTTCGATCACGATACGCGTTCCATTAACTGTATCGGGGCGCTTGCCTGCACCCAGTTGTTCGGAGGCATGCCGTTCAAAAATTTCAAGAATCGATTCCCCCGCAGGCGTTGCTTCACGCTCCCGCTGCTGGACGCGCTGCATGAGCTTGTTGTCCGTGGAGGCGTCAACTGCGCCAGCCAGCCGGCTAAGTTTCACTTTCCCAGCTTCTAAGGTCGTTTGGTTTAAAAGCTCGCAGAGCCGCGCGTATCCGTCGCTGTGTTTTGGTCACATCCAACCAAGCGCATCGACAATCTCATCGGCAAGCTATGATACCGTTTTGCTGTCGTTCGTCGCCGCTGCGCGCATCCGGTCGCGCAGCTCACTCTGGTGCCAGCGTCCATTCGCTCGAGCTCCATTTCGTAGCCGACGACGGTCGCAGCTTCCTCCAAATCCTCTTCGTTGGGGACGACGCAGCCGCGCCATTATTCAAAAAGTTCGGCGCGGAATTTACCAGCCAGGATCGATGCTTCGCGACGATCGGCGGTGTTAAGTGACCGCTGGATGATTTTCGGCCGTCTTGGTCTTGGTATTGTTTGGGCACTGCCATTCGGAACCAGATTGATCTCTATCCGGGGCGGTCCCATAGGTAACGGGTGATCGCTGGATGTGAGGTTTCCATGCCCGACGATGCACCCTAACCTATAGAATATACACAGAAAAATACAGCGGAAGAGCCATCGAGTCACAGAAATCAGCGACTCGCAGGGATCCCTTGTCAAGGTTGCTGTGTTAGTTCGAATCCTCTCTTCCGGACCATGTTTTTCGCCAATTTGCGATGTTACGACCCGCGAAACCCGCTTGCCGCTCGCGCAATCGCTTCGACCTCTGCCATGGTTGCGCCTTTCGGCGTTACCCAGCTTCCGCCGACGCACAGCACCGGATCAAACGCCAGCCATTCAGGCGCGCTCGCCGCGGTGATGCCACCGGTGGGGCAGAAACGGCATTGGTAGAAAGGGGCGGCGAGCGCCTTCAGCGCTTTCAGCCCGCCATTCGCCTCGGCGGGGAAGAATTTGAAGTGGGTGAGACCCAGCTCCATCCCCAGCATGATGTCTGCTGCGTTAGCGATGCCAGGCAGGAATGGCACACCGCTGTCGATGATTGGCTCTGCGAGCCGCTCGGTCAGGCCCGGCGATACGATGAACTCCGCGCCTGCGTCCATTACCTGCGCGAACTGATCGGCATTAACCACCGTGCCTGCGCCGACGATCGCGCCGGGTACACGCTTCATCGCGCGGATTGCGTCGAGTGCCGCGGGGGTGCGCAGCGTCACTTCGAGCACCCGCAGCCCACCCGCGACCAGCGCCTCGGCGATTGGGACGGCGGTGGCGATATCGTCGATCACCAGCACGGGAATGACGGCGCTGGTGCGCATGATCGTGGCGATGTCTGTCATCGTGAGGCAAACCTTTGCGCATAGGCCGCTGCCGCGCCGAACAGGCCGGGCTGCGGATGGGTGATGAGCTTGACGGGTATCGCCTCCATCATTGATCGGAAGCGGCCCTTGGCGGCGAAACGCTCGGCAAAGCCGCTCCGGGCGAGGTGATCTTTCAGCCGCAGCCCGAGCCCGCCGGCGATGACCACGCCTTTTGCTCCTTGCGCCAATGCCAAATCGCCGGCCACCGCGCCCAGGCACAGGCAGAACCGGTCAAGCGCGGCGAGCGCCAGGCTGTCGCTGCCCTCCAGTGCCATTTGCCATATCGCCTTGTCGTCCATGCGTTGCACCGCACGCCCCTCGATCTCGGCGAGCGCCTCGTAAATTGCGACAATCCCTGGCCCCGCAACGATTCGTTCGACAGATACGCGCTGGAACGTCTTACGGAGCGCCTTCAGCATGGCGTCCTCTAGCGAATCGAGCGCCGCGAAATCAGTGTGCCCGCCTTCGGTTTCGAGAACATGATAGCCATGGTCGGTCCGCAGCACCTGCGCGACGCCAAGACCCGTGCCGGGGCCGCACACCGTGATGATCCCTTGATCGGGAAACGATGTGTTTGGCCCCGCAAGATGCGCGAACATCGCGGCGGGCACTTGCGCCACCGCATGACCGACCGCGCCGAAATCGTTGATCAGCACGAAATCATCGACGTCGAGCCGTTCCTGTACGAGTGCGGGGCGGATGATCCACGGGTTGTTGGTAAGCTTAATGATCTCGCCGCCGATCGGAGAGGCGACCGCAATCGCCGCCGCGCGGGGCAGGGGCGTGCCATGCTGCTCCCCGAATGCCTGCCACGCCGTTTGCAGACTGGCATATTCAGCGGTTTTCAGCGTAACGGGATCGCCCAGCGATACCACCCGGCCCGCCGCCACTTCTGCAATCGCAAAGCGTGCATGCGTGCCGCCAATATCGACCGCGACGACGCTGGCCACTTACGCCCCCATTGCCGCCAGCATCGCGCTGGCGCCCTTTTCGGCCTCGTTCGCGCCGTGGCGGAACATCGCGAACAATTCTCGCCCCGTGCCGCTCGCCCAGGCGGGGGCTTGCACCGGGGCGCGCGCGGCCCATTCTGCATCGTCGACCAATGCCTGCAGAACGCCGTCCTGCGCGCACACCCGGATCACATCGCCGTCGCGCACCCGGGCGAGCGGGCCGTCGCCGAGCGCCTCAGGGCTGGCATGGATCGCGCACGGCACCTTGCCGCTCGCGCCTGACATGCGGCCATCGGTGACGAGCGCGACCCGAAACCCGCGATTTTGCAGCACGCCCAAAGGTGGGGTCAGCTTGTGGAGTTCGGGCATGCCATTCGCGCGCGGCCCTTGGAAGCGCACGACCACGACCACATCGCGGTCGAGCTCGCCCGCCTTGAACGCGGCCTGGACTGACGCCTGATCCTCGAACACGCGGGCCGGGGCTTCGATCGTCCAGCGATCCCGCTCGACCGCGCTCACCTTGATGCACGCGCGGCCCAGATTGCCGGTCAGGATGCGAAAGCCACCTTCGGGGGAGAAAGGATTGCTCGCCGGGCGAACGATCGTTTCGTCGCCGCTCGGGCCGGGATCGACCCAGGCGAGCGCCTCGTCCGCAATCACGGGCTTCATGCCATAGGCCGACAGGTCATCGCCCGCGACAGTGCGGATATCCCGGTGGAGCAACCCGGCATCGAGCAGTTCGCGGATCACGAACGGCATGCCGCCCGCATCTTCAAACGCGTTTACATCGGCCGATCCATTCGGATAAACGCGGGTGATGAGCGGAATGGCGGGGGAAAGCCGGTCGAAATCCTCCCAGTCGATCACGATCCCCGCAGCGGCGGCAATGGCGGGCAAGTGGATCAGATGGTTGGTCGATCCGCCGGTCGCGAGCAGGCCGATCGCGGCGTTGACGATCGCCTTTTCGTCGACGCATTCGCCGAGCGGCCGATAATCGTCGCCATTCCAGCCGATGGCGGCGAGACGGTGGACGGCGCTTCGTGTCAATTCCTGACGCAGCTTGGTGCCGGGGTTCGCAAATGCTGCCCCCGGCATGTGTAGCCCCATCATTTCCATCATCATCTGATTGGAATTGGCGGTGCCGTAAAAAGTGCAGGTACCCTTCGAATGATAAGCGGCAATTTCGGCATCAAGCAGCTGCTCGCGGGTTGCCTTACCCTCAGCATATTGCTCGCGGATCGCCGCCTTTTCCTTGTTGGGCAGGCCCGATCGCATCGGCCCGCCGGGGATCAGGATCATCGGCAAATGGCCGAAGCGCAAAGCGCCCATGAGCAGCCCCGGCACGATCTTGTCGCAAATGCCAAGAAGGGCCGCGCCCTCGAACATGCCATGGCTGAGCGCGATGGCGGTGCTGAGCGCGATCGTATCGCGGCTGAACAGCGAGAGTTCCATGCCGGGGAACCCCTGTGTCACCCCGTCGCACATCGCCGGCACGCCGCCCGCCACCTGCGCGGTGGCGCCCGCCTCGCGCGCCCAGATCTTCATCTGTTCAGGGTAGCGATAATAGGTCGCATGCGCGGAAAGCATGTCGTTATACGCCGTGACGATGCCGATGTTCATCGCGCGCCCGGCACGCATCGTGTCGCGATCTTCTTCGGTCCCTGCAAAGCCATGCGCCAGGTTCGCGCAGCCCAACATCGGGCGATCCACCCCGTTTTCCCGCTCCCGCCGGATCAGCGCGAGATAAGCATCGCGCGTCGGCTTCGATCGCTCAATGATCCGGTCGGTAACGGCGGCGATTGCTGGGTGCAGGGCCATGGCTTTACGCGCTCCAGTGAATATCCACCGGCAATTCGACATCGGCGAGCACGCGACCGATAGGATAGGGGGACATCGGCCCGTCCTTGATCGCGCGTTCGATGATGTCGCGTTTGGCCTGCCCCGTCACCGCGATCATCAGCGCACGCGCCGAGATGATCGCCTCGCGGGTCAGGGTAACGCGGGCGACAGGGGCTTCGGCGGGCAGGTCACCCGGCATGACGCCGACGGCGCGGCGCTCGCGCGGGCCGGCCACGGCTTCCTCGAAATCGGGGCCGGGAAAGATCGAGGCGGTGTGGCCATCGGCGCCTACCCCCAGCACGCACAGATCGAGCGGCCAGTGCACATCTTGCAACCGGGCATCGGCAGCGCGCCCGGCGGCCTTGTAATCGGCCGCCGCCTCGCTGGTGATCGGCAGCACGCGCACGCCTTTAGGCAGGAAAACCTTGGCGATCGCAGTGATATTCGAGAGCGCGTCGCCCATCGGCACCAGTCGGTCGTCGGTCGGCAGGATCGTCACCCGTTTCCAGTCGAGCTTGGCCTTGGCGAGTTTTTCATAGATCGGCAGGGGGGTGGTGCCGCCGGGCAGCGCGATCACCGCGCCGCCGCGGGCATCAATCGCGCTTTCGATGATGAAGGCTGCATCGCCCGATACAGCATCCGCCATTTCATCGGCGCTGTCATAATCCCACCATTCAATCTCGGTCATTGTCATTCCTCAACAATTTGAAAGCGTCGTGCGTGCTGAGCAGCCGCTGAACTTGTCCAAGTTGCGTATCGAAGCACGGTTCGACTGCATCAAAAAATGCTTCAATACGTGCCCTCAATGTCGCTCAGTCCCTACTCAGCGCGAACGGCTTTGGGTAGGCGGTTTTGACCCTCACCCATCATGCCAAGTGGTGCCATCGCGCTCGGTGAGCGCCACCGCGGCCGATGGGCCCCAGCTGCCCGCGGGATAGGCCTTGGGCTTCATGTCGTTGGCGATCCAGCCTTCGCGAATGCCGTCGATCCAGGTCCATTGCGCCTCCACCTCGTCGCGGCGGACGAACAAGGTCGGATCGCCCTCGATCAGGTCGAGCAGCAGCCGTTCATAGGCGATGCGCCGCCGCGTGCCTGCAAATTCGGTGTCGAGGCTCAGGTCGAGCGGCACTTCGCGCAGGCGCACCCCTTCGCGGTCTAGCCCCGGCTCCTTCGCCATCACCAGCAGCCGCACATATTCCTCGGGCTGCAACCGGATGACGAGCGTGTTGGGTTGGAGCTTCCCCCCGCGCGCTGCAAACATCGAATGCGGCACGGGCTTGAACTGGATCGCGATCTCGGACTGGCGCGTGGGCATGCGTTTGCCGGTACGCAGGTAAAAGGGCGTGCCCTGCCAGCGCCAGTTATCGACATTGGCCTTGATCGCGACGAACGTTTCTGTGGTCGACGCGCGCTCCAGCTCTTCGGCATAGCCGCGAACGATTTCGCCCTTCACTGCGCCGCTGGTATATTGCCCCGTCACGGTCAGCGACGGGGCATCGGCCGAGCTGATCGGGCGGAGTGAGCGCAACACCTTCACCTTTTCATCACGGATCGCGGTGCCGTCGAAGCGGGCCGGCGGCTCCATAGCAATCAGCGCGAGGAGTTGCAGCATATGGTTCTGCACCATGTCGCGCATCGCACCCGAGCCATCATAATAGCCCGCGCGCCCTTCCAACCCCACGGTTTCGGAGATGGTGATCTGGACATTGTCGATCCCGCGCGCATTCCAGATCGGCTCGAACAGCGTGTTGCCAAAGCGGAGCGCGAGGATGTTCTGGACGGTTTCCTTGCCGAGATAATGATCGATCCGGAAAGTTCGGTCTTCGGGGAAAACCTCGGCGACGGCATCGTTGATTTCGCGGCTCGAGTTCAGATCATGGCCGAGCGGCTTTTCCAGGCCGATCCGCACATTCAGCCCCGCAAGTCCGGCCGATTCGAGCCCCTTGATCGTCGGGCGGAACAGCGAAGGCGCGGTCGACAGGAAGATCGCGAGCCCGCCCGATGTGTCGCCGATCTTGTCCGCCAGCGCGGCAAAACCGCCGATCGATGATGCGTCGAGCGGTTGATACAAAACCCGTTCGAGGAATGATGCAATCGCCGCATCATCCTTACGGTCGGCAGGCAAATGGGTGCTGAGCGCGGTCGCAGCGAATGCGCGGTAGCTCTCGTCATCATGGTCCGACCGCGCCGTGCCGGTAATCGTCAGCCCTTCGGGCAACAACCCATCGGCGTGCAGGCCATAAAGCGACGGCAGCAACATGCGCTGTGCCAGATCGCCCGTGGCACCGAACAACAGCAATTTCGAGGCAGGCTGGCGAGTCATGCCGATACTTCCTTACAGGTTCAGGCCAAGTGTCTGATCAAGCCCGGCCATGATGTTCAGGTTCTGTACGGCGGCGCCCGCGGCGCCCTTGCCCAGATTGTCGAGCGTCGCGATTAGTCGTGCCTGGCCGGTATCGCCATTCCCCACCACGCGGAGCGTTAGCCGATCAGTGTTGGCATCGTCTTCGATCCGCACGAGTCCGGGATCGTCATCAATTGTCTCTGCAACCCGGATGACTGGACTGTCGCGATAGGCATCGCGCAGATTGCTTTCGATCGTGGCGAGGCTCGGGCGGCGGAGAAACGCTTGAAGGGGCAGGGGCACTTCCACGATCATCCCGCGATAGGTGTTGGCAACCGACGGCATGAAAATCGGCGGATGGGCTAGTCGGGCATGTTTCTGCATTTCGGGCACGTGCTTGTGTGCCAGCCCCAACGCATAGCCGCGCAGTGCGGTGGTTTCTTCGCCGCTTTCGAATTCTGCGATCATCGTCTTGCCGCCGCCTGAATAGCCCGACGCGGCATTCACGCTCAGCGCCCAATCGGCAGGCACCAGCCCTGCGCGGACCAACGGCCTGACAAGGCAAAGAAATCCAGTGGGGTAACAGCCGGGATTGCTGACCCGGGCGGCTTCGCCAATCGCGGCGGATTGGCCCGGTTCGAGTTCGGGCAGTCCGTAAATCCAGCCCTCTGCCGTCCGGAACGCAGTCGAGGCGTCAATCACGCGGGTGCGCTGGTTGTCGATCAGCGCTACGGCTTCGCGCGCGGCATCATCCGGCAGGCAAAGGATTACGAAATCGGCATCGTTCAGTGCCTGACGGCGGGCATCGGCATCCTTGCGCGAAGCCTCATCGAGCGTGATCAGGGCGAGATCGGTGCGAGTCGCCAGCCGCTCGCGGATTTCGAGCCCTGTCGTGCCGGCCGCGCCGTCGATAAAGACATTCAGGGCCATGAGCGGCGTTCAATCCTGCGCGGGATCAAAGGCAATCGACCCGCGATCTACATAACCGACAAGGCCCAGCGAGACGGCAATCCCCCAAGCCGTCCCGCCGGAAAAGTCCAGGGCCTCGAACACCGAACCAGCCGGTAAATCTGCGATCGATTGTGCGGCGGAATCGGCACCGGCACGCAGCGACGCCGGTTGGTTGACGACCATCGGTAATGGCGATGCGTAATGCGGCGCGAACACCTGATCGGCCAAGCGGATATCGGCAAGATCCCGTCGAACGGCCTGTGTACGCGGGTCGATGACGACCGACGGACCGCCGAGCGAAAAGCTCTTACGCGACGCTGTGCCGTTGGATGTGGGCAGGTTGTGGGGCTGAGTCTGTCCCGATGAAATGCTCGAATTGTTCAAGAAACTCTGCCCCTTCGGCGGTGCGCACGACATAGATGTTGCGCTTGTCGCTTTCATCACGTTGGCGGCGGAGATAGCCGAGGCTGCCAAGTCTGTTCAAGGCGCGTGTGACGACCGGCTTCGAAACTTTCAGGCTGCTGGCCAATCCGCGTACGGTATGCGGGCCGGATTGCAGATAGACCACAAGCAAAAGCGCCATTTGGCGATTTGTCAGATCGGGTTCGCCTGAACGGACATAATCGATCAATGTCGCCATCCAGTTGGTGAGTCCGCGAAACGCGGTACTGGCCGGCAGGGTCGGTGCTGTCATGATATTGGTGGACATGGCTCAAAAATCGGCTTGTGAAATGAATGGTCTGGTCTGAACGCCCGAATGACCTGCTGGTTTCGCCTCGGTTACGATTTGGTCTTTCAGGCCGTGGGCGCTGGTTGATCACGAGCCATTGCTCCTCTATGTGCCCGGCATTGGTTCTCATCTCGGAAAATTCAGCCAGCTTATGTTTTTCAGCTTTCTCCTTGTCGTTCACGCTATGGTCGCGGCTGCGCTGGTCGGCGTTATTCTGATGCAGCGGTCCGAGGGCGGCGGGCTTGGCATGGGCGGCAGCCCCGGCGGATTGATGTCGGCGCGCGGTGCCGCCGATTTCCTCACCCGCTCGACATCGGTGCTGGCAACGGCTTTTATTTCGCTCAGCATCCTGCTCGCGTTCCTGGCGGCGTCACGGCAGACTCAGTCGGTCGATGCCTCTCTCGCGCGGCGACCTACCGCACCCCTTCGCGCTCCCGGCGCACCGGCGCCGACGCTTGGTGAAGCACCATCAGCTGCGGCGGTCGCGGCGGCAGCGGCGAACGGCAACAGTGCCGCCCCTGTCGCGAATATCACGCTGCCTGCAAGCAACAGCGCGGTTCCGCTCGAGCAATAATTGCACTGACAATTCCGTTGCTTGTCGCTTTTCTGGCGTCATGCCGGATTCGAGCGCTTGTCGACAGTGGCAATTCAACGCTAGGCGTTTTCTCCCATGGCGCGGTTCATTTTCATTACCGGCGGCGTGGTCTCGTCGCTCGGCAAAGGTCTCATGGCGGCAAGCCTGGCAGCATTGCTCCAGGCCCGCGGATATTCTGTCCGGATTCGCAAGTTCGATCCGTATCTGAATGTCGATCCTGGGACGATGTCGCCCTATCAACACGGCGAAGTCTATGTGACTGATGACGGCGCCGAAACCGACCTCGACCTCGGCCATTACGAACGCTTCACCGGCGTGCCGAGCCGACAGTCTGACAATATCACCTCAGGCCGAATTTATCAGACGATCATCCAGCGCGAGCGGCGCGGTGATTATCTGGGCGCGACGGTGCAGGTGATTCCGCACGTCACCGATGCGATCAAGGCCTTCGCCCAGGCGCAGACCGACGATGTCGATTTCGTGCTGTGCGAGATTGGCGGCACGGTGGGCGATATCGAGTCGCTGCCCTTCATCGAGGCGATCCGCCAGCTCCGCAACGATCTGGGGCGCGGCCAGTCGGTCAGCATCCATGTGACGCTGGTGCCGTATATCGCGGCGGCGGGTGAGCTGAAGACCAAACCCACCCAGCATTCAGTGCGCGAATTGGCGGCGCTCGGCGTGCAGCCCGATGTGCTCGTGTGCCGCTGCGAACATCCGCTGCCCGAAAGCGACCGCGCGAAGATCGCGCTGTTCTGCAACGTCCGCAAGGAAGCGGTGATCCCTGCGCTCGACGCGGCGAGCATTTATGCCGTCCCGATGCAATACCATGCCGAGGGGCTCGATTCGGAGGTGTTGCGCGCGTTCGGCATTGAACCCGGCAGCACGCCCGATCTCTCGCGCTGGATCGACATCGTCGACCGTCTCACCAATCCCGAGGGCGAAGTGACCGTCGGCGTGGTCGGCAAATATGTCGGGCTGCAGGATGCGTACAAGTCGCTGAACGAGGCACTTGTCCATGGCGGCATCGCCAACCGGGTGAAGGTGAACATCGAATGGATCGATGCCGAGCTGTTCGAACGCCCCGATAGCGATGTTGCCGCGCGGCTTGAGCCGTTGCACGCGATCCTAGTCCCCGGTGCGTTCGGCGAACGCGGGGCAGAGGGCAAGATCGCCAGCGTCCGCTTCGCGCGCGAACGCGAAATCCCCTATTTCGGGATTTGCTTCGGCATGCAGATGGCCTGCGTTGAGGGCGCGCGCGATCTGGGTGGCATTGCCGCAGCAAGCTCGACCGAGTTCGGCCCGACCAGCGAACCCGTCGTCGGTATGATCACTGAATGGATGACAGCGGACGGCATCCAGAAGCGCGAGGAAGGCGGCGACTTGGGCGGTACGATGCGGCTCGGTGCTTATCCCGCCAAGCTCGATGGCAACAGCGTGGTGTCGTCGATCTACGGCGCGGCTGAGATCAGCGAACGCCACCGTCACCGTTATGAAGTGAACACCGGCTACCGCGATGTGCTCGAAAAGGGCGGGCTGGTGTTTTCCGGTATGTCACCCGACGGGATGTTGCCCGAAATCGTCGAACGGCCCGATCATCCCTGGTTCGTCGGCGTACAGTTCCACCCCGAGCTGAAGAGCAAGCCCTTCGATCCGCACCCGCTATTCGCGAGCTTTATCGAGGCGGCGGTGCGGCAGAGCCGGTTGGTCTAGGCTACCGCTAGCGGAACAGGCAGCGCAAGGCGGCGTTCATCAGGTTCGGTCTCTTATCGGAGGCTATCCCGATTACCGGAACCGCCCTTATGTCGTTTGCGTCGTCGAGCAGAACCGATCGGGTGCGGGCCGGGATTGCTGCCGTGATCGTGCAGGGAGTGCTCGGTTATGCGCTGATCACCGGGCTGGTCGTGCGCTTTCCCGAATCGGTGCCAGATGCGCTCAAGCTTTTCGCTGTGAAGCCGCCATTGCCGCCGCCCTCTCCAAAAAAAGAGCCAGTTTCTCCGCCCCGCGAAACGGTTTCGCGGCCCCAGGGGGCCGCTTCGCCCCCGAATTTGCGCGCGACCGCGACGCCGATCGTGGTGCCGCCGCCCGTCGTGTTGATCCCCGTGCCGCCACTGGTGATCGTGGCTGAAAAGGCCAATACCGGGGCAGCGTCCATCTCGGGAGCGTCGACGATCATTGGACCGGGCACCGGCAGTGGCGGGCAGGGAGATGGTAGCGGCAGTGGTGGCGCAGGCGATGGCGACGGCAGCGGCGGCGGCGCGCCGCTCCGCCAGATCGCCGGGCGGATCACCGGCAATGATTATCCCCGCCGACCGTTCGAGGCGGGGATCGGCGGCACCTTGTTCGTGCGCTACATCGTTGGGGTGCGCGGTCGCGTGACCGACTGCACCGTCACCCGCTCAAGCGGCAACGCCGAGCTCGATGCGGCCACCTGCCGCCTGATCACCGAACGCTTCCGCTTCAAACCGCGCCGGAACGCGGCGGGTAGGCCGGTGCCTGCCGTTATCGTTGAGGATCACAGCTGGGTCGTTGATCGATAGGCCGATCGAGAAGTGGCGCCGAAAAACGACTGACGATTGGCTTGGTTCCACCGCTGACGTCATAAAAAATTGACACATGTAACTGTTACGATATCTTGACACTTGCGTTGAATTGCAGGGTCGATGTGAAGTGGCTCTTCTGATCCTGTGGCTTGATCGTCGCGTGTGCCAAACGGCCTTGTGGCCGATTCATGGTCGTGCCGGGGGCTGAGACACCATCTGCACACCAGACAAAACGTGTCTCAGAAGAGGGATGGTTCAATGGCAGATGATAGTGAGATGGTCTATCCAACCGGATTGACGCCTAAACAGGCGGAAGAAATCCAGGAAGGCCTGATGTGGGGGACGCGAATCTATGCAGGTATCGCGATAGCCGCCCATGTTCTGGCGTATATTTATACACCCTGGCTGCATTCATAGGGAGGACTGACCATGAAAGAAGGACGTATCTGGCTTTATGTCAGCCCTAATGTTGGTATCCCGCTGTTCTTTATCGCTTTTGTGACAGCATCGTTGCTCGTTCATGCGTCGATCATGACGAATACCACATGGATGGCAGCATTCTGGCAGGGTGGTGCCAAGGTAGAAGCTCCTGCTCCTGCCGCAGTAGCACCTGCTGCTGATGCAATGGCCCCTGCAGCTGAACCAGCGGCAGATGCCATGGCGACCAACGAAGCTGCCAAATAAGGCCGATGTCGCTCCGGCGGCAGGCCCTTTTGGCGCTGAGAAAGAAAAGGCCGGGAGAAATCCCGGCCTTTTTTATCGTCGAACCGTATTTATGATCGTTCGGCGGCGTGGGATGGCGCCACGCGCAATAGCGGCAGCATCACTGCCAACGTGATGAGAAGCAGCGCCACTTCTAGCGCATAGACGACAAGATAGCCCGTCGCGGCAGGTGGCCAGGGCAGAGCCATGCCTGCAGGATGGCCGACATCGCGCAGAAACCCGCCAAGTGCTGCCCCGACCCCGGCTGCTGTCGCTTGCGCGGCGCCCCAGCTGCCCAGTGCAAGGCCGATCTGCTCCTTCGGGGCGTAATTCATCGTTGCCGTCAACGTGCCATGGCCAAACAGGCCACCGCCAAAGCCAATCATCGCGACGCCCACAACAAACAGCGATACCTGGTCCAGAGGCGCGGCCAGGATCACCATCAGGAATGCGGGTATCCCGATCAACGCGCCGATCGTTGCCATCCGGAACGGATCGAAACCGCGGCTGAGGATGCGCGACGCGAGCGCAAAGCCCAGCAGCCCGCCGCCCGCAAAGGTCGCTGTTAATGTGGTCGTTTCACCCACCGACATGCCCAGGATCTGGCCCCCATAAGGCTCAAGAAGGATATCTTCCATGCTGAACGCCAATGTGCCCAGGGCAACCGCGATCAGCCGCCGGACGGCGTGCGCTTCGGCGGCATAAAGCGCCCATGATTCGGCAAATGTCCGCTGAATCTCGACGGGGCGGTTCGGCTGACGTGCCTCCTGCTTCCACAGTGCGGCAAAATTGAGCAGGAAGGTAATTACTGCCGTCCCCTGGATCACCTGAATCAACCGCCCAGGTGAAAAATCGGCCAGCACCGCGCCAAAGGCCAGGGCGCTCACGATCATGCCGATCAGCAGCATCGAATACATCAGCCCGACAATATTGGGGTGCGCCGATTCGGGCGCTTGATCGGTGGCCAGCGCCAGCCCGACGGTCTGGGTGATGTGGACGCCTGCGCCGACCAGCAAAAATGCGATGGCGGCGGCCAATTGTCCGATCCAGGCGGGGGCCTGACTCGATTGCCCGGCGCCGGCGAGCACCAGCAACGCAAAGGGCATCATCGCCAATCCGCCAAAATGCAGCATCGTGCCGCGAAAAATGAACGGTACGCGCCGCCAGCCGAGCGCGGATTGGTGGGTATCGGAGCGAAAGCCGATCAAGGCCCGAAACGGGGCGAAGAGGAGCGGTAGCGCGAGCATCACGCCAACCAACGTCGCGGGGACGCCAAGCTCGACAATCATGACGCGGTTGAGGGTGCCGACCAGCAGGACGAGCGATATGCCGACCGACACCTGGATCAATGAAAGCCGCAGCAGACGCGATAGCGGCAGATCGTCCGTTGCAACATCGGCAAAGGGCAGCACACCCGTGCCCCAGCCCATCCAGACCGACATCATCCGGCGATTAAGGCCGCCCATGCGGCGGGCTTTTGGGGCAGACGAGTCGTTCTTGCGGTTATCCATCGCTGCCGGTCGTCTCATTCCCGTAGAGCCAGCGCGTTACGCCCCGCCAACCGACACTTGATCCCAGCCGCAGTCGATTTGCAAGCGCCCTGCGGGTTATGACGGTTGCGTATCTGTTTAGAGCAAGGCCAAGCAGCGCCCCTCGCTCTTTAGCAAGGGGCGCTGCGGGTCATCAGGCCGCCACGGCGGTGTCGTTGCCGCTGTCGATCGAGGCGAGCGGGGCGCCCATCTTGATCGCAACCGTCTTTGGCTTCATCGCTTCCGGCACTTCGCGGACCAGATCGATGGTCAGCAGGCCATCATTCAGCCGCGCATCGTCCACCCGGACGAAATCGGCGAGTTCGAAACGGCGTTCGAAGCTGCGGTTGGCGATGCCAAGGTGCAGGAACGCGCCGGTCGAGCTGGCATTTTCGTCCTTCTTGCCCTTCACGAGCAACAGGTTCTGCTGCGCGGTGATCTCGATATCGTCGCGCGCAAAACCGGCGACGGCGAGCGTGATCCGGTAGCGATCTTCGCCGAGCCGTTCGAGATTGAAGGGCGGGTAGTTTTCCGTCGTCGCCTGCCGCGCGCTGGCTTCGAGCATGTCGAACAGCCGGTCGAAACCGATCGCGGAACGGCGATAGGGGGTCAAATCAAACTGACGCATTTTCAAATCCTCCAATGAGCAATGTTGAACGTCTATGTCGGTGCCCGCAGCTGCGCGACACCGGATGTGCACGGCCCGTTTGGCACCATGCGGGCGCTGATTTGGGGCGTCCTGGCGCAGCGTCAAGACCCGGAACGGGGAAAATTTGCGACGATAAAGTTCGGCTTTTGAGGGGGATAGTTTTGGCGGCGTGAATTCCCATCAATTCAGTAGGCATTATGATCCGACTCGAATTGGTGATAGTCGAAAAAGAGGGGACATCATGCTCGCGCACCTACCCATGTTGCTGCTCGCTCAAACGGCACAAGCCGATCCTGCATCGGCAACAGCACCACAGGATCAGTCGCAAACGGCGCAGGAGACGACCGAAGAAGGGCGTCTGGGGACCGCGCAGCAGGGCAGCGGCGACATTGTCGTTAGCGCGCGCCGCCGTAACGAGACGGCGCAGCGCGTGCCGATTGCGATTTCGGTCATTGGCGGACAGGCGCTGGCCGAAACGGGCACCTACAATGTGGGTCGGTTGACTCAGCTCCAGCCGACGCTGCAATTCTATTCGACCAACCCGCGCAATTCGGCAGCCAACATTCGCGGACTCGGTGCGCCGTTCGGTCTTACCAATGACGGGATCGAACAGGGCGTCGGCATCTATGTCGATCAAGTCTATTACAGCCGGATCGCGTCAGCGACTTTCGATTTTACCGATACCGAGCGGATCGAGGTTTTGCGCGGTCCCCAGGGGACGCTCTACGGCAAGAACACTACCGCCGGTGCGATCAACGTCGTGACGCGCGCGCCGAGCTTTTCGCCCGAAGCGCGGGTCGAATTGACGGGCGGCAACTATGATTTCTTCCAGGGCAAAGGATCGATTTCCGGTCCCCTGATCAGCGACAAACTCGCTCTGCGGCTGTCGACTTCGGTCACCACGCGGCGCGGCACGATCTTCAATGTGCGTCAGAACCAGTTTCAGAACAGCCAGGATAATGTCAGCCTGCGTGGCCAGTTGCTGCTGCGCGCGAGCGACAATCTCGATCTGACGCTGTACGGCGATTACAACCGACAGGACCCCAATTGCTGCGTGCAGTATTTTGCGCGCGTCGGCACCACCCAGCGACCGCTGAATCGTCAATATGCGGCGCTGACGGCGGCATTCGGTTATGCCGTGCCGTCAACCGATCCGTTCGACCGGGTGACCGATATCGATTCGCCGATTCGCGCCAAGCAGGAATTGGGCGGGGTTTCGTTGTTGGCAAACTGGAACCTGGGTGGCAGCACGCTGACATCGATTTCGGCCTATCGTTTCTGGGATTGGGTGCCGTCCAATGACCGCGATTTCATCGGTTTGCCGATCACGACGGTGTCGGCCAATCCATCGCAGCAATATCAGATTACGCAGGAAGTGCGGCTGGCCTCCAACGGCTCCAACACACTCGATTATGTGGTTGGCGCCTTCTATTTTTACCAGAGCATCGACACGCAAGGGCTGCAGGTGCAGGGACCAGCCGCAAGCCGTTTCCTGATCAACCCGACCGCAGCAAACGCCAATAACCCGGCTGTGCTGAACAATCTGACCGCGCGCAATGCGATCGGCTTTACCAATACCAGCGCAGCGGTGTTCGGCAAGCTGACGTGGCATATTACGGACAAGCTCGCCATCGCGCCCGGCCTGCGCGTGAATTATGACAAGAAGGACGGATCGTTCGTCTCGGTCGTCACGACTGGCACGGGCAGCACGGTGCTCAACGCCGATCAACGCGCCGTGTTGGCACCGCAAAGCTATCAGCCGACATTCGACGACTGGAATGTGTCGGGTGACATCACCGCGTCTTACCAGGTCAATCCGGATGTGCTTGGCTATGCCACCTATGCGCGCAGCAACAAATCGGGCGGGGTCAACCTGTCTGGTCTCCTGCTTGACGCTGCGAACAATCCTATCCTGGCGGCGGCAACGGTAAAGCCGGAGAAAGTCGATCATTTTGAGCTGGGCTTGAAGACCCAGTTTCTCGATCGCCGGGCGACGGTGAACCTCTCGGCGTTCTGGACTGACATCTATGATTATCAGGCAACCGTCACCAACGGTCAGCTTGGGGTGTTGCGGGGGTTTCTGGCCAATGCCGGCCAAGTGCGCACGCGGGGTATCGAAATCGATACCGCCTTCCGGCCGACGACACGGCTGAGTCTATACGCCAATGGCGCCTATACCGATGCCCGCTATGTGCGCTTCACCGATGCACCGTGCCCGCCCGAGCTTTCAGGCGGCGCAATAGCGACGGCAGCGAACCCGGCCAGCCCGGCGGCAACGCCCGGCGGGTTCAGCCCGGCCAATTGCAATATCTCCGGCCAGCGGCTCCCCGGTGTGTCGGAATGGGCGTTTTCCTATGGTGCTGAATATAATGTGCCGGTCCGGATCGCGGGGGCAAACAGTCAATTCTACATTGGTTATGATGGCAGCTATCGATCGAACTTTTCGTCCAACCCGTCTCGGTCGATTTTCACCGATGTTGCGGGCTATGCGATCAGCAACTTCCGGATCGGTGTGAAGGCACGCGACAAGTGGAATGCTTTCGCCTGGGTGCGCAATGCGTTCGATCAGAACTATTTTGATCTTCTCGCGCTGCAGCCCGGGAATACAGGCCTGATCGTTGGCCAGCCGGGCGATCCGCGTACTTTTGGCTTCACGGTCGCCAAGAGTTTCTGATCGACAAAGCGCGTTGACCGTTAACGCGAAACGCCCGGGCTGTTGCCAGCCCGGGCGCCTGCGTGACGATTGCTCGTCAGCCCCCTTATTGCCTTTGCCCGAGCGTGCGCCCCTGTTCGCGCTCAAAGGCTTCCAGCATCCCCGAACCACGGCCGTTGCCTGTGTGTCAGTGCAAAAACGCTAGGTCTGCAGCATTGAATTGTCATCGGTAAATCGTGCGTTCATCGCACAATTGGCGCACTCTGTGGCGAAATCGCAACAGATGTGTCCCGGTTGCACGACGAGCATCGCCGCCCTAGAGGGTGATCGGCCCCGTTCCGGGCTGGGGCCTGGGACTGAAATTTATGCTCCTTTCGCGCTATGAACGGATGATCGCGCGCCGTTACTTGCTGCCCGGCAGAGGGGAGGGGTTCATCTTCCTTGTCGCGGGTATCAGTCTTGCAGCGGTGATGCTCGGCGTTGCCGCGCTCGTGATCGTGATGAGCGTCATGAACGGCTTTCGCGCCGAACTGTTCGACAAGATTGTGGGGCTGAACGGCCATGCGGTGATCCAGGGCTATGGCGGTCGCTTGCCCGACTGGCGCGAGATCGTGGCGGAGGCGCGCGCAACACCGGGCATTATCGAGGCCACCCCCCTGATCGAACAACCGCTGATGTCGAGCTACAATGGTCGGGTCGAAGCCGTGCTGGTCCGCGGGATGCGGGTCGCGGATATCCGCAGCAACCCATCACTCAAGGGCAAGGAATTGAGCGGATCGCTTGCCAGCATCACGCCGGGTAGCGGGCGGATCGGCATCGGCTCGCGGCTGGCAGAGGCGCTGGGTGCGCAGGTGGGCAGCCAGGTCTCGCTGCTCAGTCCGCAGGGGCAAACGACGCCCTTCGGCACGGTGCCGCGTATTGTTTCCTACACCGTCGGCGCGATCTTTGAGATCGGCGTTTATGATTACGACAAGGCGTATGTGTTGATGCCGCTGGAGGACGCGCAGACGCTGCTTCTGCTTGGCGATGCCGTTGGCGTGGTGGAGGTGAACACCGTCAACGCCGACCAGGTCGGGGCGATCATGTCGCCGCTCGCCGCCAAAATCGGCAGCCGGGGCGTCGTGGCCGATTGGCGCCAACTGAACGCGCAACTATTCGAGGCGCTCGAGGTGGAACGGATCGCGATGTTCACCGTGCTGTCGATCATCATCCTGGTCGCGGTGTTCAACATCCTGTCATCGCTGATCATGCTGGTCCGCGCTAAGACTCGCGACATCGCCATCCTGCGGACGATGGGCGCGACGCGCAGCGGGCTTATCAAGATTTTCATGGTTGTCGGGACGACGATTGGCGCGTTGGGCATGGTCGCGGGGCTGCTGCTTGGCTTTGTGTTTCTGTTCTATCGGCAGAGCGTGGTGAACTTCATCCAGCTCGTGACAGGTCAAAACCTGTGGGACCCCTCGATACGGTTCCTCACCGAACTACCGTCGAAGCCCAACCCGGTCGAAATCATCGTTATCGCTGTCATGGCGCTGGTGCTCAGCTTCCTCGCCACATTGTACCCGGCTTTCAAGGCAGCCAATACCGATCCGGTGCAGGTGCTGCGTTATGAATGACCCCGTCATCCAGATTACCGGCCTGACGCGCAGCTTTGTGCAGGGCGAAGATACCATCCACGTCTTGCGCGGCGTCGACCTGACCATCGCCAAGGGCGAGATTGTCGCGCTGCTCGGCCCGTCGGGATCGGGCAAGTCGACTTTGCTGCAGGCCGTCGGGTTGCTTGAGGGTGGCTTTGGCGGATCGATCCAGATTGCTGGACGCGAAGCGGCCAAGCTCGACAGCCATGGCCGCACGCTGGTGCGCCGCGATTATCTGGGCTTCGTCTATCAATTCCATCACCTGCTGCCCGATTTCAACGCGACCGAAAATGTCGTTTTGCCATTGCTGATCCATGGGAGCACCCGCGAAGCAGCGGAGGCACGCGCGACGTCGCTGCTCACCACGCTAGGCCTGGGCCACCGGCTGACCCATCGTCCGAGCCAATTGTCCGGCGGCGAGCAGCAACGCGTAGCGGTGGCGCGCGCGCTGGCTAACAAACCCGCGTTGGTGCTGGCGGACGAGCCGACCGGCAATCTGGACGAGACGACGGCGGAGATCGTTCTCGCCGAACTGCTGCGATTGGTGCGCGAAGAAGGCTCCTCTGCGCTGATCGCCACCCATAATGAGCGGCTGGCCGCGAAGATGGACCGGGTGGTGCGGCTGAACGAGGGGCGGCTGGGGTGACCGGATTGAGTAATGCGTGGACGATCGCGCCGACCTTGATCGGCACGCACACGACGCTGCGCCCGCTGGTAATGGACGATCGCGACTCGCTGGTGGCGGCTGCAGCGGATGGCGACATCACCGAATTGTTCTTTACCAACGTGGCGAACCTGCGTGATCCCGATGCTTACATGTCGGCGATCTTCAAGGAGCGCGATTTCGGGCGGGCAATGCCCTTTGCTGTGGAGGTTGCGGGCCGGGTGGTCGGCATGACGCGCTACATGCGGATGAATGCAGCGCACCGCCGGCTCGAGATCGGCGGGACCTTTTACGCGCGATCAGTGCAGCGCAGCGGCGTGAATACCGAGGCAAAGTTGCTGCTGCTCACCCATGCGTTCGAGGACATGGGGTGCAACGTCGTTCAGATCCGCACTGATTGGTTCAACAAGCGCTCGCAAACCGCGATCGAGCGGCTGGGGGCGAAGCGCGATGGTGTGCTGCGCAATCATCAGCTGATGGATGGACGGATCCGCGATCTTGTCGTCTATTCGATCATCGCCAGCGAATGGGCCGGGGTGAAGCAGAACCTGAATTTCCTGCTGCAACGTCACAAAGGGGGATAGAATGGCCGCAATCACCGATTTCAAGGTCAAGGGTGCCGATGGCAAGCCGGTCGACCTGTCGATTTATGCGGGTAAGGTGCTGCTGATCGTCAACACCGCCTCCAAATGCGGGTTCACGCCGCAGTATAAGGGGCTGGAAGCGCTCCACCGCAAATATGCCGATCAGGGCTTCGAGGTGCTCGGCTTCCCTTGCAATCAATTCGGATCGCAGGAGCCGGGCGATGCCGAGGAAATCGCGACTTTCTGCACGATCAACTACGATGTGACATTCCCGGTCTTTGCCAAGATCGAGGTAAACGGGTCGGGTGCCGATCCGCTGTTCGACCGCCTGAAGGATGCCGCGCCAGGCCTGATGGGGTCGCGCGGAATCAAGTGGAACTTCACAAAGTTCCTTGTCGATCGGACCGGCGAAAGGGTGAAGCGGTACGGCCCGCAGACTACGCCTGCCGAAATCGAGAAAGATATCGAAACGCTGCTGGCGGCCTGAACGCGGTTATCTACCGCAAAGGCACTTTATGACGGTTTCGCGAATCGTCGCGAGCCCGCATAGTCGCCGCCATGGCGCATTCCGGTTTCGTCCCCCTCCGCATTTTTTCATCGTTCACGATGCTCGACGGGGCAATCGAGCCCAAGGCAATCGCCAAGCGCGCGCAGGAACTTGGCTTTCCCGCTGCCGCGCTGACTGACCGGAACGGGCTTTATGCGGCGATGGCGTTTGGTGAGGCCGCGTTCGCAGCGGGCGTGCAGCCGATCATTGGCGCGATGCTGGGCGTTGCCCGTCCGGACATGCCAGAGGGTGTCGCCACCCCGCTCGACTGGATCGCGCTCTATGCGCAAGATGAGACCGGGTATCAGAATCTGTGCGCTCTGGTGTCGCAGGCGCATCTGGCGCGCCCGCTGGAGCTCGCACCGCATGTAGATTTCACCACGCTTGGCGCGCACAGCAACGGCCTCATTGCGTTAACGGCGGGACGCGAAGGCGCGTTGGCGCGGTTGTTCGCCGAGGATCAGCCCGATGCAGCTTTTGCCTATGCCGATCGGCTGCAGGCGCTGTTCCCGGACCGGCTCTATATCGAGCTGACCCGTCGCCTTGACGAGATTGAGGGTCGTGCCGAGGGTGCGCTACTCGATTTGGCGTACGACCGCGATCTGCCGATCGTCGCGACCAACCCGTGCTGTTATGCCGAACAGAGTTTTGGCCCGGCCCATGATGCAATGTTGTGCATTGCCAGTTCGTCCTACATCGCCAGCGAAGATCGCCCGAAAAGCTCGCCCGATGCATGGATGAAGCCCGCCCGGGACATGCGCCAGCTGTTCGATGACCTGCCCGAGGCAATCGCCAATACGCTTGTCGTCGCGCAACGCTGCGCGATCGCGGCGCCAAAGCGCAAGCCGATCCTGCCGAGCCTGGCCGGCAACCGCAATGCCGAGGCAGAAGCGTTGCGCGCCGATGCCCGAGCCGGGCTGGAGCAGCGACTGGCGCGGATCAAGGGAAACGAAGAGAACTGGCAGCAACCCTATCGCGAACGCCTCGAATTCGAGCTCGACGTCATCATCCAGATGGGTTTTCCGGGCTATTTCCTGATCGTTGCCGATTTCATTAAATGGGCGAAGGACAATGATATTCCGGTGGGGCCGGGTCGCGGTTCGGGCGCTGGCTCGGTCGTGGCATGGGCGCTGACGATCACTGACCTTGATCCGATGAAGCTCGGCCTGCTGTTCGAGCGGTTCCTGAACCCCGAACGCGTATCAATGCCCGATTTCGACATCGATTTTTGCGAAACCCGGCGCGAGGAAGTGATCCGCTATGTTCAGGCCAAATATGGCAGCGATCATGTGGCGCAGATCATCACCTTCGGCCGGCTAAAGGCGCGCGCGGTGCTGAAGGATACCGGGCGCGTGCTTCAGATGAGCTATGGCCATATCGATCGGCTCGCTAAGCTCGTGCCAAACCACCCGACCGACCCTTGGACGCTCGACCGCGCGCTGAACGGCGTGTCCGAGTTGGCGGCAGAGTATCGCACCGATAGCGGGGTGAAGCATCTGCTCGATCTGGCGATGAAGCTCGAAGGGCTGCCGCGCCATTCGTCGACGCATGCCGCCGGGGTGGTGATCGGTGATCGGCCGCTGGCGCAGCTCGTGCCGCTGTACCGCGATCCGCGATCGGACATGCCCGTGACCCAATTCGACATGAAATATGTCGAGGCGGCGGGGTTGGTGAAGTTCGATTTTCTGGGGCTGAAAACGCTGTCCGTGCTGAAGAAAGCGCAACAGATGCTGGCAGCGCGGGGGATTGTGGTCGATCTTGATGCGCTCGAATGGGATGATGAGGGCGTCTACAAGCTGCTGCAAAAGGGCGACACCGTCGGCGTGTTCCAGCTCGAATCCGAAGGGATGCGGCGTACGCTGTCGGCGGTTCGCCCATCCAATTTCGGCGACATCATCGCGCTCGTCTCGCTCTATCGACCGGGGCCGATGGACAATATCCCGAGCTTTGGTCGTCGCAAGAACGGCACCGAGACGATCGATTACCCCCATCCGCTGCTCGAACAGATCCTGGCCGAAACGTACGGCATTTTCGTTTACCAGGAACAGGTGATGCAGGCGGCCCAGGTGCTGGCGGGCTATTCGCTTGGCGGCGCCGATCTGCTGCGCCGCGCGATGGGCAAGAAGAACCAGGCCGAGATGGATGCGCAGCGCGCGACCTTTGTGGACGGCTGCCTGAGCGTGAATGGCATTCCAGCGGCGAAGGCCAATGAGCTGTTCGATTTGATCGACAAGTTCGCTGGCTATGGTTTCAACAAGTCGCACGCAGCCGCTTATGCGCTCCTTGCTTATCAGACGGCCTGGCTGAAAGCGCATTATCCGGAGGATTTCTTCGCAGCGTCGATGTGTTTCGACATGACCCTGACTGACAAGCTCGGCGTGTTTACCGATGATATGCGGCGCATGGGCGTGGCGATCCTGCCGCCGTGCATCAATGCGAGCGATGCCGAGTTTACCGTTGAAGCGACCGCTGACGGACTCGCGGTGCGTTATGCGCTGGCTGCGCTTAAATCGGTGGGTGAGGGCGCGATGGAGCGGCTGGTTGTCGAGCGTGTCGATAATGGTGCCTTTGTTTCGCTCGACGATCTAGCCGCCCGCGTCGATCCGCGCCTGCTCAACAAGCGCCAGCTTGAAACTTTGGCGGCGGCGGGTGCGTTCGATTCGATTGATCCCAACCGTGCGGGTATTTTTGCGGCTGCTGAAACGATCCTGGCGGTTGCCGCCCGGCTACATGATCAGCGTACCAGCGGGCAGGGGGGCCTGTTCGGCGAAAGTGAACCTTCGTCGGGAGCATCGATCAAGCTCCCGCTGTCCGCGCGTTGGACGCTGGCGCAGCGCATGGACCAGGAAAAAGAAGCTTACGGCTTCTATTTTTCGGCACACCCAGTCGATCGTCACCGACATTTGGCGAAAATGCACGGCGCGCGCAGCTATGTGGGGCTGGGCGAACTCAACATCCCCGATGATGGGACCCGCGCCGGGGCGACGATGGCGGTGCTCGTGGAGGATGCGAAATGGCGCACCTCGGCCAAGGGGCGGCGGTACTTGATGGCCACGCTGTCGGATGCCTCGGGCCAGTTTGTCGCGACGTGCTTCGATGATGCCGTGGCCGCCGAGCTGGAGGATGCCGCGCGTAGCGGCGGCTGCGGCATCGTCACGGTCGAGCTTGACCGGCGACCTGGCGAAGAAACGCCGCGCGTTACCGTGAAGCGGCTGCAGTTGTTTGAGGATCTGGCGAATAGCGCCCGCATGGTGATGGAGATCATCGTGCACGATGCTCGAGCCGTCGGCGAGCTCAGCGCGCTGATCGCTGAGGCGCGCGGTGCCAGGGGGGAAGTCTATGTGCGTGCCGCATTGCCGAGTGGGGGCGAGGCGCTGATGTTACTCGGCCGCGATTTTCTGCTCGATGGGGAACTTGCGAGCCGGATCGAGTCGATGCAGGGTGTAAGTGAGGTTGCGCTGCGGACCGCCGAGACGAAGCGGCTGGCGCTGGTGGGATAATGCCGGTCGCGATGGCGCCGGACAGGAGAGGACGGCGATGATCGGGGGAATGCAGGATTTCGAATTGCGGGTGCCGCGGCTGATTGATCACGCAGCGCGCGAACATGGCGCACGCGAGATTGTGACCTATTGGGCCGACGGCCATGAAACCCGAACAACCTGGGCGGGCATCGCGCGCGACGCCAAGCGGTTGGCGCAAGCGCTAGTTGCAATGGGCATGAACCCCGGTGATCGGATCGCGACCCTCGGCATGAACCACAGCCGCCATCTTGCCGCCTGGTACGGTGCGATCGGGATGGGCGGGGTGATCCACACGATCAATCCACGCCTATTCGACGAACAGCTTGTCTACATCGCCAACCATGCCGAAGACCGGGTGCTGCTGTACGACAAGGCATTTCAGCCGATCGTCGATCGCCTGAAGACGCAGTGGACGAGTATCGAACGGTATATCTGCTTCGATGGTGAAGGGGCGGACAGTTTTGAAGGCGTGCTTGCGCTGCATGATGGCGACTATACTTGGCATGAAGGGCCGGAACGCGAACCCTGCATGCTGTGCTACACCAGCGGTACGACCGGTAATCCCAAAGGCGTGCTGTACGAACACCGATCGACGATGATCCACGCTCTGGCCGGTGTTGCGCCGTGGCTGCTCAACATTTCACGCCAGGCAGTAATCCTGCCGGTGGTGCCGATGTTCCACGCGGCGGCCTGGGGCTTGCCCTTTGCGGGCGCGCTGGCGGGGGCAAAGTTCGTCTATGCCTGTGTCAACGATCCGGCGGTGCTGTGCCGGTTGATGAACCAGGAGCGCGTGACGCATTCGGCGGGCGTGCCGACAGTATGGCTGTCGATGTTCCAGCACATGGATGCCACCGGAGAAGTGCCGCAATATCTGCAACAAGTGACGATCGGTGGATCGGCGGCACCCCGCGCGATGATTGAGCGGATCATGGGCATGGGCGCGCGCGTCGCGCATTTGTGGGGCATGACCGAAACCTCGCCGATCGGCACCGCAGGCGCGCCGCCCCCACATTGGGACGAGATGAGCCTGGGCGAACAGATCGATATGGTGTCCAAGCAAGGCAGCATTCCGTTCGGGGTTGAGCTGCGCGTGGTCGATGACGAAGACGTTGAACAACCGCGTGACGGCGCAAGCTCGGGTCGTCTCCAGATCCGCGGTCCCTGGGTGATCAAGCGTTATTTCAAGGCAGAGGCCGATTGCGTCGATGCCGATAGCTGGTTTGATACGGGGGATGTCGCGGTGCTCCATCCTGACGGGACCATGCAGATCACCGATCGCGCGAAGGACGTGATCAAATCGGGGGGAGAGTGGATCAGCTCGGTTGATCTCGAAAATGCTGCGGTTGGTTGCCCCGGCGTGGCGGAAGCGGCCGCGATCGGCATTTATCATCCCAAATGGGATGAGCGACCGCTATTGCTGGTGGTGCGTAAGGCGGGCAGCGATGTCAGCGCGGCGGAGATCACGGCCCACCTCGCCAATCACGTCGCCAAATGGTGGTTGCCCGATGAGATTCTGTTCGTCGAAAGCCTGCCGCATACCGCAACCGGCAAGCTGCTCAAGACGGCGTTACGCGCGCAGTATAAGGAACATCAACTGGCAACGGCCTGATGTTTTCGGGCTATGGCGAGAAATTACTCCGGGGGACGATTGCTCGCCATTGCCTGATTGCTCGCCAAAAGCTTGGCTCTTAGCGCGATACGAAAGCTGCGCTCAAGCGCCGATCCGATATCGGGATGGGCGGCGATATAGTCGCGCAGCGTCGCTGATTTGATGCACCACAGCCGCGATGGGGCCTGTAATACGACTGTGGCCGTGGCGGGCATGCCCGTTAACGCCGTTGCTTCCCCGATCAAGTCGCCCGGTACGCAATTGCCGACCTGATGATCGTCAAGCAACACACGGGCGCCGCCCGATGCCAGGAAAACGAGTGATTCGATTGGCTTACCCTGTCGGGTAAGCGTTTCCCCTTCGGCCCCGTTCACCCACCACCCTTGCGTCATCAAGTGGCGAGCAGCGCTCGCGGGCAGGGCATCGAAAATCGCGGCGCGCAGTTCGGTCTCTTCAGGCGTGAACCGCACCGATGCGTCGCGGACAAAGGGTTGCCAGAGTAGCAATAGGCATACGATCAGGATGATCGAAGTCCACACAAGGGTGATGATATCAATCGGCCCGATGATCGCCCGAAAGCCGAACAGGGTAGCGCTGGCGGCAATCAGCGATCGCCTGATCTGCGGTTTCTGGGCCAATGCCGCACCAAGGATGCAGGCAAAAGCAAGGTTCAACAGCAGCGCCGTCGTCGAAATCATCGATGCCCCCCAAGCCGATCGCAGCAAGCCTAGCTTGCATGCTTACGACAGCCCCGTCGCCAGTGTGACTCATGCCGAAGTATTAGGAAAGCCCGCCGTCCAAGACCCAACTCAAAGCAGGACCGTCAAGTTGAGCGACAGATAGCGCGTGTCGGCAGTGCTGGAACGGTTCGGCGCCGTTTGCAGGAACCGGCCCTTTGGGATCCAAACGACATCCCCCTCAAACTGCAGCTTTCCCGGCACCAGCCAATAGCGTACCCGGCTGTCGATTTCCCAACCGGCATCGCGGCCTGATCGACCGGTCGGATCGACGACGCCGGTCGTGCTGAACGCGTCGGTCGCTGATGCGAGCCACATTTTACGCACCGACAGAAATCCATCGGTGCGGCTGCTCGGCTTGACCTCTATTCGCCCGCCAAGCGCGATCATGTTGCTGCGACCAATGGCACTCAACAGCCCGGCGGGCGAGAAGTCGCGGCGGCGCATCCCGAACAGCGTATCGAACCGGCCAAAACTTTGGTTGCGATCATCGCCGCTCGCATAATCAAATTCAGCCGATAGATGCGGCTTCCATCCGCTCGCCACGCTGAACCCTGCCTCGGCATGCGTGAACCACGCGCTGACCGGCACGATGGCTGCGGTCGCGCCCAGGCCAGTGCGTGTGCTGCCGGTCTGCCAGATCGCTTCGACGTCAAGGTCCCAGCGCGCTGGCTTTGGCGCGATCGTCAATCGCGCGCCGAGGTTGGTCAATTGTCGGTCGCGGGTGGCGCGATCGGGCCGGTCGCGTTCCTCGAAACGCAACATTGTCGCCTCGACGTCGATGGGGCCGATTGCGCGTGCCTGACCAATCTGCCCGCCCCAAAGCCGGGAGTCGAACCCCTCCCTATCCAGCCGGATCGCTCCTTGGCGCAAGCCATCTGCATCATCGGGCAAACGCTGCTGCGGCAGCACGTAGAGCAACGTGCCTGATAGCCGTGAAGGCCCCTTCAAATCGACTTTCAGGCCCGTGAAGCCAGATGTGGTATTGCGATAATCGTCATTGGCGATCAATCGCGCAGAACCGAGCTCAAAAACCATCCGGCCGATTGTCGCACGACCGCTGATTCCGCCTTTGCTGCCAAAATCGATCGCGGCATTGGCCTGCATTGGCTCCAGCCCATTGACTTCGTTGTTTGATACAGCACTCGGCCGACCGGCATCGAACACTCTGCTATCCCACACATCAAACGTAAGCGAGACCGGACCGGAGCGATACCGCGTCCGAATGATCGTCCGCAGGTTGATCAAGTCTTCGTTGGGGGGCAGGCCCGCGCGAGCCTGGCCAGCAATGGTTTCGTATCGCAGCCGCACGGCGGCAGACACATCGAGTCCCGGCTTCTCCTCGGCCAGGGCCGGTGTCGCCAGACAACAGGCGATTATGGCCGCGCTAATCCGCATCATTTTAGTAGGATATTGACTTGCCCTCCTGATTCATAGGGGTTTCACGCGCCGTTGAACAATTCGCCTTGGGGCCCGGCAGGTGGCCTGAACAGATCGCTTCGCAGTTCCATCCGGCTCAGGTTCAGGCCCAACCGCCGGCACGCGATTAAGAACCGCGTGCGGAACAAGTCGCCCCATGGCCCTTGGCCACGCATTCGGGAGCCGAAGCCCGGATCATTGTCACGCCCCCCGCGCAATTGCTGAACAATCGCCATAACTTTGGCTGCCCGATCCGGGAAATGCGTATCAAGCCAGGCCCGAAACAGGGGCGCGACTTCCCACGGCAGGCGAACGGGAATGAACGAAGCCGTATCCGCTCCTGCCGTTGCCGCGGCCTCGAGGATGGTCTCCATTTCGTGATCGGTAATCCCCGGGATGACTGGGGAAATCGATACATGTACCGGGATCCCCGCGGCCGATAGCGCGCGGATAGCCGCGAGCCGCTTTGCCGGGCTCGGCGCGCGCGGCTCCATCGTCATCGCCGTCCTTGGATCAAGCGTGGTGATTGAGATCATGACCGATGCAAGCTGCCTTGCCGCCATCGGCGCCAGCAGGTCGATATCACGAACGACCCGGTCTGATTTTGTCGTGATCGTCACCGGATGGTTGCAGGCCGAAAGCAGTTCGAGGCACGCCCGCATGATCCGCCAGTCACGCTCGATCGGCTGATACGCATCAGTATTAGTCCCAAAGGCGATGGGGGCCGGCACATACCCACGCTTAGCGAGCTCGTCACGCAACAGCGTTGGGGCGTCGGGCTTTGCAAAAAGCCGGGTTTCGAAATCGAGCCCTGGGGACAGATCAAGGAACGCGTGGGTCGGGCGGGCAAAGCAATAAATGCAGCCATGCTCGCAGCCACGATAAGGATTGATCGACCGGTCGAACGGCACGTCGGGCGAGGTGTTGCGGGTGATGATGGTGCGGGGCGTTTCGATGGTGACAATGGTCTGTAGCGGCGGCGGCGCGCCATCGATGGCAACGCGCACGTCGAGCCAGTCGCCGTCCATCTCGGTAAGTGGCAGCTTGAAGCGGTTGCTTGCTGCGTTGATGGTGGCGCCGCGCGCGGGACGGGAACGATCAGCCATTGCGGATCGCTAGCATATCGACTAGAACACAACAAGAACAACAGGAGCCGATGATGAAAGCCAGGTTCAGTTATCTGGAATTGCCCGTAGGTGATGTGGCTGCGAGCAAAGCCTTTTATGCGGCGGCGTTTGGTTGGATTTTCACCGATTTCGGGCCGGATTATGCCGCAACGACGACCGGCGATACTGATCTCGGCCTGGACGGCGATGTCGCCCAATCGACGGCGCAGTTGCTGCCCGTGATTGAGGTCGACGATCTGGAAGCGGCCTTGGCGGCGGTGATCGCAGCCGGCGGTGTCGTCACCATGCCGATTTTTGCTTTTCCGGGGGGCAGGCGATTTCATTTTCGTGATCTCGCGGGCCATGAACTGGCAGCGATGACACCGGATGCGGCCGTATCGTCCGAGGCATGATGTGACCGGGTGACTGGTCCGCCTTCAGCGTTCCATCAAGCGCGGCATCAGTTCGACGAAATTACAGGGCCGGTGGCGGCTATCGAGCTGGGTAGCGAGGATGCCGTCCCAGCCATCCTTCACCGCGCCTGTCGATCCTGGCAGCGCAAAAATATAGGTGCCGCGCGCAACGGCAGCGCAGGCGCGTGACTGGATGGTCGATGTCCCGATTGTCTGGAAACTGAGCCAACGGAACAACTCACCAAAGCCCGGAATCGTTTTGTCCTGAACCTGTTCGAGCGCTTCTGGTGTTACGTCGCGCCCGGTAACGCCAGTGCCGCCGGTGCTAATGATGCAATCCACCATCGGATCATCGATCCATTGATGCAGCGTAGCAACGATCGTCGGCACATCATCCCGCACGATTGCTCGTGCCGCGAGCACATGACCGGCCGCGCTCAATCGCGAGACGAGGGTGTCGCCAGACCGGTCATCGGCTAGTCCCCTGGTATCGGAAACGGTAAGAACGGCGATGCGGACGGGCAGGAAGGTCGCGCTTTCGTCAATTGGCACTGGCGGTCATTCGCGGTTTGCTGGTGTTGGTGATCCGGACGGCGGTTGCCCCGGGAAGCCCCGGAAAGCGTGGCCACAGACCTTGCGACAAGGCGGCGCGGCTCGGCGAAACCGTCTTGCCACCCTGGCGTTCGTACACCCAATAGTTGCGCAACACCGTCACGACATAGCCGCGGGTTTCCCAGTACGGGATCGATTCGATGTACAGCAGCGGATCGCCGCCGTCCTTCACCAGCGCGTTCCACGCCTCAACCGGGGTAGCGCCAGCATTATACGCCGCGATCACTTTTGGGAGCAGACCGCCGGTTGCTGGCTGATCACGCAGCCATTCAAGATAGCTCTGGCCGATTTCAAAATTGGTCGACGGACGGGTAAGCGCTGCCCGATCCGCCCGCATGCCGCGCGTGCGACCCATATCGCTGGCCGCGCCCGGGCGCACCTGCATCAGGCCATAGGCGCCCGCTGCGCTCACCACATTGGTGCGGAACTTCGATTCCTGCAGCGTGTGAGCGTAAACCAGCGCCTTATCGACGCGCCAGCCGCCATCGGGGGTCCAGTTGGGCGCGGGGTAGCGCGCGGCAACGCTTGGCGATGCTCCGGCGGGTGTATTGTGAGATAGCCAGATCTGCGTCGCCGGCAGGTTCAGCGATCCCGCCAGCCGCAAAAGGGCGGCATAGTCGGCTGAGTCGCCGATCCGCGCCTGGCGCTTGAGCACTTCATCGGCCAGATCGTGCTCGCCGATTTCGACAAGTGCAGCAGCGACGCGGATGTTCGGTCGCCGGTTCAGCGCTGCCCAATCGGCGGTGACTCGCGTGTCGTCAGCGCGATCAACCGGCGATTTAATCCCGAGTGTTTGACGCGCGAGTAGCCCATAAAAGGTCTCGTCATATTGCGCTGCGCCCTTCAGCCGAGCTTCAATCTTTTCGGGACGGCCGCAGGCCATATCGGCGCGCGATGCCCAGTAGAGTCCGGCCGCGCGCAGTTCGATATCGGTCGATCGGCTGGCGACACCAGCAAAGGCATCGCTCGCCCCGGCGCAATCCTGCTGCCGCCACGACGCCAGGCCCGCTACCCAATCGCCCTGGATCGCCCAGTCGCCAGAGCCCTGCCGAGCCTTGGCCGCCATAAGGCGGGCGTTTGCGTCATCGCCGGAGACGAAATAAATCCAGGCGACCTTTTGCTGCCATTCGGTCAGCGCATCGGGCGATAATCCGGACGTGCTTTCCAGCAGCAACTGCGCGTCGGCCCCGCGATCTTCCTTGATCAGGGGCTGCATTCGGATCGCGAGATCAGCGGCGACTTGATCGCTTTTCAGGCTCTTGGCGCGCGCGCGAACAGGCGCACCCCCAATCCAGCTGAGCGCCTGGGTATAAGGCAGGGTCGGTAACTCATTGGCACCGCGAGCCTTCGCCATGCGGGCGATCTGTTCAGCCTCTGGCAGCTCGGGCGCCTCCGCGAGCAATTTCGTCAATTCCTCGGCGGTCGCCTTGGGCGATCCGGGGGCCACGAGCAATTCGGCCATAGCGATTGCATGCAGGGGGCCGGGCTTCATCGTCGTCAACTGGAGGCGTGCGTCGACCCATTTCTTGTCACGAATGGCGGAGAACACCGTCCGATAACCGGCGCGTTGTTCAGCATCGAGCTGCGCGGGAACAGTCTCGGGCTGCGCAGCTACCGGAATCTCCCCGGCCATCGCTGGTGTTGTCGAGATCAGGCCGAGCGCCGTGGCGAGGAGCAACAGTTTTTTCACGCATCAATTCCCTGGGCGAGCAGCAACAAGTCTTTCCACGCCTCCGCTTTGGCGGCAGGACGCTCGAGCAGGAAGCGCGGGTGAAAGCTCGCAACTGCCTCGATCGGCGTTACTTGTTTTCTCTCTTTTCGGTTAACTGGCCGTAAAGCGCCGCGCATTTCGGCAATATCCGCCCCAAGCAGCGCACGGCTGACCGCATTGCCGAACAATAGAACCCGTGTCGGGCCGGCCAGCGACACCTGATGCCGAAGCGCTGCCGAAAGCGCGGGCAAAACATCAGGAGCAATGCTGCCCGTGCTTGGCCGTACCACGCACATCGGCACCAGATAGACGGAAGCCCGGTCTCGGCCGATCGCTGACAGCATCCGATCGAACAGAATACCAACAGCGCCGCTCAGCAGTGTACCAGTCGCCATGTCATCGCGTTCCGGCATTTCGAGCACAACCATGAGCGGTGATTGAGGCGAACCGGTCGCGCCGATACGCGTGCTGCCCCAGGCCGAATCGGGTGCAGCATCGCTCAATCGCCAAGCTTCGAATGCGGCGATTTCGCTCGGCATTGCGACATTGACGCGGATTGGCGCAGCGGATGCGGGTGCGGTGCTGGCTGCAACCGACACAGGGGTCGGCTTGGCCGCCGGCGCGTCGGAAAAGGCTGGCGCTTCCGCTACGGGTTTCAGCCAGTTACGCGGTTCTTCGGCGATGGCCACATCCATCCCGGCCTCGCGCCACCAATCGATCGTGCTGGCGATACTGGCTGCCCAGTCGAATTTCTGATCTGCCCCCATGACGATCATCTAAAGTCCCGGTTGACGTGATGGTCAATTCACGGGCACGCGTGATTGGACAAGACGTTGCCGGAACGCGACGACAGCCCGGTGCCGTCTGCCAGTGGAGACGATCATGAGCGAACGCGAGTCAATGCCGTATGATGTTGTGATTGTGGGGGCCGGCCCGGCGGGCTTGGCTGCTGCGATCCGATTGAAACAGCTGGCAAGCGAACAAGGCGGTGAGATTTCGGTTTGCGTCCTTGAAAAAGGCGCCGAAGTGGGCGCGCATATTCTGTCCGGCGCGGTGATCGATCCGATCTCGCTTGACGAGCTACTGCCGGAATGGCGCACAATGGGCTGCCCGATGGCCGATACGCCAGTGACCGAAAACCATCACTGGATTCTCAGCAAAAAGGGTCACCGCGAGGTGCCGCACTGGCTGCTGCCGTCATTCCTGAACAATCACGGCACCTATACGGGCAGCCTGGGGAGCCTGTGCCGCTGGTTGGCCGAGCAGGCCGAAGGGCTGGGGGTTGAAATTTTCCCCGGTTTCGCTGCCGCGGAAGTCCTGTTCAACGATGATGGATCGGTAAAGGGCGTCGCTACCGGCGACATGGGTGTTGCGCGGGATGGCACCCACCGCGACGATTATCAGCCGGGGCTTGAGCTCCACGCCAAATATACTTTTTTTGCTGAAGGCGTGCGGGGGCACCTCTCAAAGCAGCTGATCCGCCAGTTTGATCTGGCAAAGAAGAGCCAGCCCCAGGTCTATGGCATCGGCATCAAGGAACTTTGGGATATCGCTCCCGAAAACCATGTACCGGGCCGGGTGATCCATACCCAGGGGTGGCCGCTGAATGACAAGGCGAATGGCGGCGCGTTCCTGTATCATCAGGCCAATGGTCAGGTCGCGTTGGGATTGGTGACATGGCTTAGCTATTCCAACCCGCATCTCTCGCCGTTCAACGAAATGCAGCAGTGGAAAACGCATCCATCGATCGCCGCGATTCTGAAAGGCGGCAAGCGCGTTTCTTACGGTGCGCGTGCAATCAGCGATGGCGGGCTTCAATCGATCCCGAAGCTCGTGTTTCCCGGCGGCGCGCTAATCGGTTGTTCGGCAGGTTTCCTGAACGTGCCGCGCATCAAGGGCAGCCACACGGCGATGAAATCGGGCATGATGGCGGCTGAAGCGGCCTTTGCCGCGATCGGCGAAGGACGTACCAGCGATGAGCTGGCCGCCTACCCCAAGGCCTTTAAGAATAGCTGGGTGAAGAAGGAACTGTCGATTGTCCGTAACGCGCTGCCGCTTGTCGAAAAATTCGGCATGCTGGCGGGGGCAGCGCTCGCTAATGCGACGATGTGGGCAGAAAGCCTCGGTATCAAAATGCCATTCACCCTCGGTCATCATCCCAACCATGAGGATATGTGGCGCAAGGATCTGGTACCCAAGATCGAGTACCCAAAGCCCGATGGTGTGCTGACGTTCGATCGCCTGTCCTCGGTGTTCCTGTCGAACACCAACCATGCCGAGGATCAGCCGATTCACCTGCAGTTGAAGGACCCGAGCGTTCCGATCGCGTTCAATCTGCCGATGTATGATGAGCCTGCGCAGCGTTACTGCCCGGCCGGGGTGTACGAAGTGGTTGGCGAAGAAACCGGTGATCCCAAGTTCGTGATCAACGCGCAGAATTGCGTTCACTGCAAGACTTGTGACATCAAGGACCCGACCCAGAACATCAACTGGGTGGTACCCGAAGGCGGCGGAGGGCCAACCTATCCCAATATGTAATCGCCCAATCAGTATTCGCGTTGCAGCGGTGATGTTGGCGCTGTTGGCGTCAGTGGCGCCTGTCCACGCTAAAACCAATCCCAGCGATCTCGCCGCCTATGTCCGTGCGCGGGCTGCAGATGCCGATGGTAAGGCGGCGATGGCGTCGAGCGGTTATGCCAATGCGCTGGAAGCGGCACCCGGCGATGCTGTGATCGCACTGCGCGCCTATCGCGCGGCAATCACGGCGGGCGATTTCGTGGTGCTGAACCGCGCCCGGATGGTGCTCGAGCGCGCCAACCTCGCACCGGCCGATGCCGCGCTGCTGGCGCTGGCCGAGGCGGTTCGGGATAATGACACCGCAGCTACCCAAAAGGCGATTGATCGGATCAAGACGGGGCCGCTCGATTTTCTGGCACCGGCTTTCCGCGCCTGGGCGGCCATGGCTGATCCGGCTGCGGCGCTCACCGCGCTCGATTCGGTTGGCACCAATCCGATCGAGCGGCGCTATGCGCAGGAAAGTCGCGCGCTTCTGCTGCTTGCTGCCGGTAAGGTTGATCAAGGCGCCGATTTGGTTCGGGTGATGCTGGGGGCGGACCGGGGCAGCATCGATTTGCGGATCGCGGCGGCGCAGATACTCGCCGATTCGGGGCGAAGCGATGTCAGCGATGGCTTATTTGCCGGGCCGGACAAGTCGTTGCTCGCGGTCCGCCAGTCGATCGGCAAGGGACGGCGCGCGACAACGGCGATAGGTATTTCCTATGTTCTTGGTCGCCTCTCAGCCGATTTGAATGACGGCCAGTCAGGGCGCTTGCTGATCGTTATGGTGCGGGCGGCACTCCGGCTCGATCCGCAAAATGATCGCGCGCGGCTCGTTCTGGCGGAGGCGCTGGCAGCAGACGACAATCCCACGATGGCATTGGCGGCATTGGATGAGATCCCAGCGTCGAGCCCGTTGAAGGAAATCGCCGCCCAACGGCGCATTGCGTTGCTCGAACGCGGCGGCAATGCGGCAGCTGCGCTCGCCGCCGCCGCGCGGATCGCCGAAAAGCCCGATGCAGCGGCGGTTGATATTCGTCGCTATGCCGATCTGCTGGCGTTGGGCGAGCAATATGATGCCGCGGCAACCGCCTATCGCCGATCAATTGATCGTGATCCCAAGGCGGCTGACTGGGTCGGGTATCTTCAGCTCGGCAGCGCCCTCGATCGCGCTGGGCGGTGGCAAAAGGCCCGGCCGATGCTTGAAAAGTCGGTTGCGTTGGCCCCCGATCAGCCTGTTGCACTCAATTATCTGGGGTATGGTTTGCTTGAAAATGGTGGCGATCCGGCAACCGCCCGCAAGCTGCTAGAGCGCGCAAGCAGCCTTCGCCCTCAGGATCTGTCGATTCTCGATTCGCTTGCCTGGGCCTATTTCCAGCAAGGCGATGTGGTCCGGGCGCTGCCGTTGCTTGAACTAGCCGCGAAAGGTGAACCCGCCAACAGCACGATCAGCGAGCATTTGGGCGACGCCTATTGGCATCTGGGCCGGCGGTATGAAGCGCGCTACGCTTGGCGTGCTGCATCTGTGGTGGCTGATTCGGCCGATGTCGAACGGCTGGCGGGCAAGATCGCCAACGGCCCTCAAGCCCGCTGATCAACAACAATGATTGTCGAACGAGCGCCAGCGAAGATCAACCTTGCCTTGCACGTCCGGCATCGGCGGGATGATGGGTATCACGAGCTCGAAACGCTGTTCGCGTTTCTGCAGCACGGTGACATGATCAGCATAGAACCGGCCAACGCGCCGTCGTTCCGTGTCACCGGTCCCTTCGCCGCCGGTCTGGTCGGCGAGGGCGATAATCTCGTCACACGGGCCGCGCGCCTGTTTGGCGAGGCTTTCGGTGATCCTGGATCGCTGGCGATCGTGCTCGACAAACATTTGCCCATCGCGTCGGGGATTGGCGGCGGATCGGCTGATGCAGCCGCGACGCTGCGTGCCCTCGCGCGACTCCGCGCGGTGGCGATCGATGATGCCCGGCTGTTCACGATTGCCGAAGAACTGGGTGCCGATGTGCCTGCCTGCCTGCTCGGGCGAAGCGCAATCGGTACGGGCAAGGGCGAACAACTGGTGCCGGTCGACGGCTTGGCTAATACGCCGGTGCTACTGGTCAATCCGGGCGTAGCCGTATCCACTGGGCCGGTTTTTCGGGCGTGGGACGGGGTTGATCGCGGGCCGATCGGGCCGGGCGATCTGCTGGCGCGGGCGATGGCGGGCCGTAATGATCTGGAGCCGCCTGCCCGGGCGCTCGCTCCCGTGATCGGCGATGTCGTGACGCTGCTTCAGGCACAGGCCGGGGTTCTTCTCGCGCGCATGTCCGGATCGGGCGCAACCTGTTTCGCATTGTTCGAAACGGCACGCGCGCGCGAACGGGCCGCCGCGATCATTCACGCCGCTCAGCCCGACTGGTGGTGTCTCGAATCGGCACTCGCGTGACAGTTTTGTGCCCCGCTTCGGGACGGGATCGTCACGCGAAGCGAGTAATCGACGCAAATGCGGGATTGGCCCGGCTCTTGCTTAACCGACCGTCGAGCGGGTCCGTCGTCAACCACGGCGCGTCCGTGGATGGTCCCCGCTCCCCCGGGCATCATCAGGGTCGAAGGGCGGCGATCGCGTCGCCGCCCTTCACCGCCCATTCGTTTCGAGTGACTTGCCATGTCTCCGGCTGAAATCATCGACGGCACGGGGCCAATCCTGCTGATTTGCGATCATGCCGCCAATTCGGTCCCGCCCGATATTGATCTGGGGATCGCCTCGGCGTTGCTCGTCAAGCATATTGCGATCGATATTGGCGCAGCCGATGTTACCCGCGCACTGGCCACGATCCTCGGCGCGCCCGCCATCCTGGCTACCGTATCGCGGTTGGTCATCGATCTTCACCGCCCGGTCGATCATCCGGGGCTCGTCCCTATTGAGAGCGATGGTCACGCTATCCCCGGCAATGTCGCTGCCGATCGTACCGCGCTGATCGCGCGATTCCACGCTCCCTATCATCGCGCCATCGCTGCCCTGATCGCGCAGCATCGACCGCGCTTGCTCGCATCGATCCACAGCTTCACCCCTGCCCTTGAGACCGGCAGCGCGCCGCGCCCGTGGCAGATCGGCGTATTGTACAACCGTGACACCCGCGCCGCGCGCGCCGCGATCGATTTGTTCGGCGCGGCTGGGGTGATAACCGGCGATAACCAGCCTTATTCTGGGCGTGTGCTGAATGTCACGCTCAACCGCCACGGTGAAGCGAATGGCATTCCGAGCTTTGCGATCGAGCTGCGCAACGATTTGATCGATCATAGTGATGGAGTTGTCGAATGGGCCGGGGTGATAGCCCCAGTGCTGACTACCATTGCCGAAGCCGGGCAGGCCGCCTAGTCGCTGGCAGATGCTTCGTGCCTGCATCCTTGGCCTGATATCGTTCGCCGCCACAGGCTGTGACGGCACAACGCCGATTGCTGCACCGACTGGCGCCAGCTTGCCCGCGCAGCCCGTGTCTACCGATAGCGTCGATGAAGCCGATCGGATTACCTGCGCGATCGCACCAGCCTCCGCGCTGACCCGAACCTGCATTGTCGAAACCGCGCGGGATGCCGAAGGCCAGCTCCTGACGATCCGCCACCCCGATGGCGGCTTTCGCCGGTTCAGGATCACGACCGATGGCCGCGGCGTCATTGCTGCCGACGGAGCCGAAGTAGCCGTTGTGAAGCTTGTCAGCGAAAATGAAATTGAGGTCGTGATTGGCGGAGACCGATACATGCTGCCCGCGACTAAATCCGGCAAGCGAAAGTCGGTGCCGTGAGGAACATCGCTGGCCAGCCGATCGTCACCGCGGCTGAAATGCGCGCCGCCGAGGATCAGGCGATCAATGCTGGCCGGACGGTTGATTACCTGATGGCGGTGGCGGGCGAAGGGGGTGCGGCGTTCGTTGCGGCGCGTGCCGAGGGTCGGTCGGTACTGGTGATATGCGGTCCCGGTAACAATGGTGGTGATGGTTATGTCGCGGCCCGCTGCCTGGCAGAGGCAGGCGTTTCGGTTCGGGTGGCGGCGATTGGCGATCCGCGTACCGATGCTGCCGCTCGTGCGCGGGCGAATTGGCCAGGGCCGGTTGAAGACCTTGCGTCAGCTGGTCCCGCCCCAGTGCTGGTCGATTGCCTGTTCGGCACCGGACTGAAACGGGCGCTTGATCCTGATGTTGGCGCGGGTCTGGCTCGGTTGGTGAATGCTGCCGATTTGGCGATTGCGGTCGATTTGCCCAGTGGCGTTGCCAGCGATGATGGTGCGCTGCTGGGCCCCGTGCCCGGCTTTCACCACACGATTGCGCTGGGGGCGCTGAAGCCCAGTCATCTTCTACAGCCTTCGGCGCTTCTGTGCGGCATGATCGATCTGGTCGATCTGGGACTCGATTTGCCCGTGGCAACGCGGGTGCTCGGTCGCCCTGTGCTCGGTTCACCGCCGCCCGATGCGCATAAATATTCGCGCGGCATGGTCGCTGTCATCGCTGGAGCAATGCCAGGGGCGGGGCTTCTTACCGCGATCGCCGCGTTGCGGAGCGGTGCCGGTTATGTAGTGGTCCTGGGCGGGAATGGGGGCGGGCCGCACGCTATCGTCCACCGCCCGCTCGACGCCATGACGATCGCCGAACCGAGAATTGGCGCTGTAGTGGCCGGACCGGGACTCGGGCGGGAGGCGGTAGCGCTCGACAAGCTGGCGCTTGCATTCGCGTCGCGCCACCCTCTGGTGATCGATGGTGATGCGATTCGCCTCGTTACCGTCGATCAGCTTTTGGCGCATGATCGCCCGATGATCCTGACGCCTCATGCCGGCGAATTCGCCGCCCTTTTTGGCGAGTTGCGTGGCAGCAAGATCGATCAGGCGCGCCTCGCCGCACGCCAGAGCGGTGCCGTGGTGGTCTATAAAGGCGCGGATACCGTTTTTGCAGCGCCCGATGGCCAGGTGTTCGTCGCTGAGGCTGCAAACAGCTGGTTATCGACCGCTGGCACAGGCGATGTGCTCGCTGGTGCGATTGCAGCGATGCTGGCGTCGGGATTGTCGCCCGTCGATGCGGCCGCGGCCGGGGTCTGGTTGCATGCCGATGCCGCACGGCGTTGCGAGGGTGCTTTTATTGCCGATGATCTTGCCTTTGCGCTCAGCGCGGCCAGAGGTGCGGTATGAACGACCGGGATGTCATTGTCCGCGTTGCGGGGCGAGGAGAGGGCGTTACCGCCGATGGCCGTCACGCGGCGCTGGCGGCACCGGGTGACTGGCTGACCGAAGAAGGTGCTGTGGTTCCCGGCCCGCATCATCAGGCGCCGCCTTGCGGGCATTTTCCGCGCTGTGGCGGGTGCCAACTCCAGCATCTGGATGATGAAAGCTATGCGCAGTTCATTGTGGATCGGATCGCTGGAGCACTCGCCGCTCAGGGGCTCTCGACCGATATCCGCCCGCCGCTGATCTCGCCGCCGCGCAGCAGGCGCCGCGCCGCCTTTCATGCCGAGCGCAAGGGCGGGCAGATCATTTTGGGGTTCAGCCAGTCGGGGAGCCATGATCTGGTCGACCTGCGCGAATGCTGGATCCTTGATCCCGCGTTGTTTGCGTTGATGAAGCCCTTGCGGGCGTTGCTGGTGCGGCTGATGACGGCCAAGCGCCGGGTGGAGATCAACCTGACGCTGATCGATCAGGGGATCGATATGCTAATCACCGGCATCGCCGCCGAGGGGCTGGAAGCAGCGGAGGCGATCTCCGAATTCGGCGCCAAATATGGCATTGCGCGTTTGTCGATCGATAATGGGCTGGGGCCGGAAACGCGCTGGGAGCCGGTCGGCGCGACGATTACGCTGGGCGGCGTGCCGGTGCCGTTTCCAACCGCGGCGTTCCTGCAAGCAACGCCCGAGGGCGAAGCGGCGCTGGTCGCGGCGGTGCGCGAGGCAATTGGCCCTGCATCGACGATTGCCGATCTGTTCGCCGGTCTTGGCACTTTTGCACTGGCGTTGGCATCGCCTGCAAAGGTTTATGCCGCCGAGGCCGGGCGCGATGCAATTTTTGCGCTGAAGGCGGCGGCGGGATTGAAACAAATGCCGGTGTTTGCTGATCACCGCGATCTGTATCGTCGCCCGCTGACCCCGGCGGAGCTCGATCGGTTCGATGCCGTGGTGCTCGATCCGCCGCGCGCAGGGGCAAAGGAACAGGCGGACGGCCTTGCTGCCACCAAAGCGCCCGTCATCGCATATGTGTCATGCAATCCAAGCACCTTTGGCCGCGACGCGAAGACGATTTGTGATGGCGGTTACAGGCTCGACTGGATTCAGCCGGTCGGGCAATTCCGCTGGTCAACCCATATCGAGCTGGCAGCGCGGTTCAGTCGATCAGGCTAGGTCAAAACCGGGCTGCCCTAAATCACCCCCATCCGTTCGGGCTGAGCGAAGTCGAAGCCCCAGCCCCAGCGCTTGCCCTTCGACTTCGCTCAGGGCGAACGGCGGTGGTGCATCAATTCAGTGTGGAAATGCTTTTAGGGCTCACGGATAATCCGCCCGAACAAAGAACAGCCCATCGGGCGGCGCATTGAGTCCAAGTGCCGCACGGTCACGCGCTTCAAGGGCCGCCGTCATGTCATCGGCCGACCATTTCCCCAGCCCGACCAGCGACAGGCAGCCCACCATCGAGCGGACTTGATGATGCAGGAACGACCGCGCCGAGGCGAAGATTCGAATCACCTCACCATCCCGCACGACATCCAGCCGGTCGAGCGTCCGCAGCGGGCTGTCGGCCTGGCAGTTGACGGAGCGAAATGTGGTGAAGTCATGCCGCCCGATCAGCCGCGCCGCGCCTGCCGCCATTGCATCGGCGTCGAGCGCATTCGGCACCCGCCAAGCGAGCCCGCGATCAAAGGTCAGCGGGGCACGGCGATTGGCGATCCGGTATTCGTAATGGCGGGATGTGCACGAAAAGCGGGCGTGCCAGTCATCGGGCACCATCTCACACGCCAGAATCGCGATCGGGGCGGGGCGAAGCAACGCGTTGAGCCCCTCCATCAGCCGGAACGGCGTGATCGGGCGGGCCATATCGACATGCGCGCGCATCCCCAATGCATGGACCCCCGCATCGGTCCGCCCGGCCGCATAGACGATGACGTCCTCGTGAACGATGCGCGCGGCGGCTTCCTCGATTGCCTGTTGAACGCTTGGCCCGTGCGGCTGGCGCTGCCAGCCCATGAAAGGCCGACCGTCATATTCGATGGTCAGCGCAAACCGCGTCAAAGCGCGGTACCGGCCGGGATGGCGAAACCGCGCAGCAGTTCAGACGAGGTCATCACCGCGCGCCCGGCGCGCTGGACCTTGACCGGGATAATGCTGCCCTCGCTACAGGCAATTTCCAGCGCATCGTTGATCACGGTGCCCGGTGCGCCGCAGCCCCCCCCGGTTTGCGCCTCATGGATGCGGACGCGCTCACCTAGAACCTCGAAAAAAGCTCCGGGTACTGGGTTAAACGCGCGAATCTGGCGCTCAATTTCGTCCGCAGGGCGGTTCCAGTCGATCCGCGCTTCGGCCTTGTCGATTTTGGGGGCATAGGTCATCCCCGTCTCCGGCTGCGCGCGCGGCGGATAGGCCGCCGGATCGGTCAGCACCTGCGCCATCAACCGAGCACCCATCGCGCTCAACTCGTCGGTCAGTTCGCCTGCCGTCTTGCTGCCAACAACTGTCCGCCCTTCGAGCAGCACTGGCCCGGTATCGAGCCCGGCTTCCATTTGCATGATACACACGCCGGTTTCCGCATCCCCGGCCAGAATGGCGCGCTGGATCGGGGCAGCGCCACGCCAGCGCGGCAGCAGCGAGGCATGTACGTTAAGGCAACCGAGCCGTGGCGCATCAAGCACCGCGCGCGGCAGGATCAGTCCATAAGCCGCGACCACCGCAACATCTGCCTCGAAAGCCGCAAAGTCAGCCTGTGCGGCCGGATCGCGCAACGATAATGGCGTCCTGACGGCAATGCCCAGCGCCTCGGCGCGCTGCTGGACGGGGGAGGGCATCAACGCCTTGCCGCGGCCGGCCGGTCGCGGCGGCTGGCTGTATGACGCCACCACGTCATGCCCGGCATCGACCAGCGCTTGCAGCACCGGCACCGAAAAGGCGGGTGTGCCCATGAAGATGATCTTGAGGGGGGGCGATTGCATAACGCTCCTTCGCCGCTTGGCATTGGGGCGCGCAAGCCCTTATCTGTACCCCATGGCTTCTCCAGAAATCGATGCGCTGACCCAGGCGCTCGCCCGGCTGCCGGGACTTGGCCCGCGTTCGGCGCGGCGCGCGGTGCTCCATTTGCTCAAAAAGCGCGAGACCGCGCTCGATCCGTTGCGTGCGGCGCTCGATGCGGTGGGGGATCGGTTGACGGCATGCGCGACGTGCGGGAACGTCGATACCACCAACCCGTGCGGGATCTGCGTCGATACCCGGCGGGACGCACGCCTGCTCTGCGTGGTCGAAGAAGTCGCCGATCTTTGGGCACTTGATCGATCGCGTCTATTTCCCGGTCATTTTCATGTGCTTGGTGGCAAGCTTTCCGCGCTCGACGGTGTTCGGCCCGAGGATTTATCGATCGATCTGCTGGTTCGGCGGATCGAGGCGGGCGGGATCGATGAGGTGGTGCTGGCGATGAATGCCACGCTTGAGGGGCAGACAACCGCGCACTACATCGCCGAGCGGATTGAGCAATTTCCGGTGCGCGTCACCCAGCTGGCCCACGGCCTGCCGGTCGGGGGCGAGCTCGATTATCTCGACGAAGGTACGCTCGCCCAGGCACTTCGCGCGCGGCGCCCGGTCGGCTGAACGAGGTCGCGACCTTGACGATTCGGCGTGGCTTTCCTAGCTGACCAGCATGGCCGTCCATAAAATCGTCGAAATTCCTGATCCGCGCTTGCGGACCATCTCCACACCGGTTGCGACGGTGGATGCTGAAGTGCGCACCCTGATCGATGATATGTTCGATACGATGTACGCCTCGCGTGGCATCGGGCTGGCGGCGATCCAGATCGGCGTGCCCAAGCGCATCCTGGTAATCGACCTTCAGGAAGAGGGCGAAGACGGCAAGCCGGTTCGCGATCCGCGCGTGTTCATCAATCCCGAAATCGTCGAAGCTGACGAGGACACGAATATCTATAACGAGGGCTGCCTGTCAGTGCCCGACCAATATGCCGAGGTCGAGCGCCCGGCGACGTGCCGCGTGCGCTGGCTCGATGCCGATGGCGTGGCGCATGACGAACAGCTCGAAGGGCTGCTCGCGACGTGCATCCAGCATGAAATGGATCACCTCGAGGGGATCATTTTCATCGATCATCTGTCGCGGCTGAAGCGCAGCATGGTGCTGAAGAAGCTGGCCAAGCAGCGCAAGGCTGCCTGATTACCCGTCCGGCACGATTTTGGCGCGAGACGTGCAAATAGTTTGAATTTGAGTTGCCGTTCGGGGCAGTAAGCACACATCACTGGCGGCGAATGCCGGGCTAGAAAGATGTGCTTCATGACCCCCTATCGCCTGTTCGGCATGCCCGGATCGCTCTACACCGCCAAAGCGCGATCCTATCTGATCAAGCAGCGAATCGATTTCGAAGAAACGATCCCCGCCGATCCGGACTGGCCCGATATCACCAAGGCGATTGGCCGCTGGATCATTCCGGTGCTGGTGGCGCCGACCGGCGAGATCATCCAGGACGGTACGGCGATTATTGATCATATCGAAGATACCGGTCTTGCCCGGGCGAGTGCCTATCCTGAAACGCCCGTGCACCGGGCAGTCAGCCTGTTGTTCGAGTTATTTGGCGGCGAAGGGCTGTTGCGGCCTGCGATGCATTACCGTTGGGATTTTGACGAGACGAACATTGATTTCCTGCGCACCGACTTTGTTGCTGCGCTGATGCCGGGTGCCACAGGAGAAGTCCGTGAGGCCGTGTTCGGGGCAGCGAGCGGACGGATGCGCAAGGCCAAGGCTGCCTTTGGCGTCTCGCCTGAGACGGCGCCGACGATCCAGGCCAGTTATGAGACCTTTCTGGCTCTGCTCAACGCCCATTTCGCCAAGCACCCTTATCTGCTCGGCGGGCGGCCGGCGATCGGCGATTATGGCCTGATTGCGCCGCTCTATCCGCATTTGGCACGCGATCCATTTCCCGCGATGATCATGAAGACGCGCTTCTTCCATGTCTGGCGTTGGGTGGAGCGGATGAATGCAGCGCAGGCGTTGCTTGATGGGCTTTGGCCCGATCAGTCGCTGATTGCCGCCGATGGCATTCCTGAGACGCTGGTTGCAGTGATGCGTTACGTCGCCGACGAGTATATGCCCGAGCTTTCAGCCCATGTTGCGTTTGCCAATGACTGGCTGGACGCACATCCTGACCTGATTGCAGGGACGAACGGGCTTCCTGACCCCGGCACGCGCGCAATCGGCACGGCCGAATTCGAGTGGCGGGGGCATGCGATCCGCACGGTGGTGATGCCCTACCGCTTTTTCCTGATGCAACGCGTGCAGGCTGCCATCGCCGACGCTGGCGATGCAATGGTGGCGTTGCTTGCCGATGCCGGATTGTCCGCCTTGCCGACGCTGGTGACCCATCGGCAAGTTGAACGGGCGGGAAATCTCGAAGTCTGGGGGGCCAATAGGCGCGGTTGATCAGGCGGTGGGCGTCGTCGCGGGCAGCACCACGGTAACACGAACGCCGCCAAGCGGGGATGAACCAGCATCGATTCGACCGTGATGGGCCTCGACAATGGCCTGTGCCGTCGCGAGTCCCAGGCCCGAGCTCGTCACCGATTCACCTGGCAGCACGGTTGCCCGGTAAAAAGGCTCAAACAAACGTTGCGCGAGATCGACATCGATCCCCGGGGCGCTGTCATCAATCATCAGCCGCCAGGCGCCACGGCTCGGCTCAAGCCCCAGCTGGATGCGCCCACCCGGCGGCGTGTAGCGCAGGCTGTTCTCGATCAGGGCGGTGAAAAGCTGTTCGATTCGCGCGCCGTCCCAGCGCACGATAACAGTCGTCGCTGGCATATGGCCGGCCTCGAGCGTGACATTGGCCATCGAGGCACGGCGCTTGTTGGCCCAGATCGCGTTATGGATCAGCGCGCATGGATCGACTTGCGCAAAGTTGACCGGCAATCGACCCAGATCGGCGAGCGCCACCGCCTGAAGGTCTTCAGTGATTTCGACGAGGCGGCGAACATTGTCATCGACCTTTTCGAACGCTTCGGGGCCGATGGTGCAGTCCACATCGCGGGCAGCGCGAATCTGGTCGTCCAGCGTGGCGACGGGTTTGCGCAATTCCTCTGCAATCGCGACCAGCCAGGTGCGTCGTGCGGTTTCAAGCCGATCGAACGACCGGGCGATCCGCCCCAGATTGCGCATCGTCCCCATGGTTTCGTGCGGTCCGGTTTCAAGAAACTCGCCCGAGAAATTACCTTCGGCAACGGCAGCGCTCACTTCATGCAGAATCCGCTGTGGTTGCGTCCAGCGATTGGCGACGATGCTGGCGAAGATGAGCATCAGCAAGAGCATGGCGCCGAGCACGACACCCACCACGATCAACTGTTCACGAAAAAGCGCCGCCCCCGCATCCGGTCCCCCGACGACGCTGGCCGCCGCCAGATAGCGATCGGTGGTAAATTTCAAGCCAAGGATCAACGCCAGCGAGGGGATCGCCGTGACCAGCAGTGCCTGGGCGGCGAGCAACAGAAACAAGCCGCGAGATAGCCGCACAATCAATCTCCCCTAGGACCTTTCAGGCCCCCATGCCGTCCAACGTCCTCCCCAAGCCGTTATCCTGCTCTATATCACGAAACAATCGGCTTTGTGACAATCACGACGGTCCCTTGCCGGGACGCAGGCGCACGACGGCGTTAAGGACGCGCCGGGCCAGCTCGGGTCGACAAATCAACAGGTCGGGTAACAGCGGGTCTGCGCAATTGTACACCAGTGGGCTGCCGTCGATCCGCGAACAATGAAAGCCTGCTGCCAGCGCTACGGCCGCGGGCGCGCAATTATCCCATTCATACTGGCCGCCGTCGTGGAGATAAATGTCTGCATCCCCTGCAACCACCGCCATGGCCTTGGCACCTGCCGAGCCCATCCGGATGATCTCGGCGCCGATATCCGCCGCTACCTGCCCCGCCATATCCTGGGTACGGCTGCGGCTGACGACCATGCGCGGCGGCGCCGACGATCGCGGCAGCAGCGGCAGGACGGGATCGTCGGTGGCGAATATGCGGCCGCTGGCCGGCAACGCGACCGCCCCGGTAACCGGCACGCCGTCGATCGCCAGGCCGATATGGACTGCCCAGTCATCAAGGCCTTCGGTAAATTCGCGCGTGCCGTCGAGCGGATCAACGATCCACACACGCCGCGCGGCGCATCGTTTCCTGTCGTCATGCGATTCTTCGGACAGGATGAAATCATCAGGCCGTGCGGTGCGAAGCCGATCGAGGATCAGCGCATTGGCCTCGGCATCACCGCGCGCGCCGATTTCACGCGCGGTGCTGTCGGTTGAGCGCCGGATCGTCGCAAGCAACTCACCGGCCTCAGCGGCGATCGCGCGGGCAAGCGCAACGTCGGTCAGGGTCGATGGGTCAATCGGGGGCGGCGCGATATCCGTTTTCATCCGTCGAACCTAGACCATCGGCGACCAGATGCCGATCACTTGTTCGACGATCATGTCAGCGGCCTGTTCTGCGGATGTCACCGTGGTATCGATATGGATATCGGGCTTTTCGGGCCGCTCATAGGGGCTCGAAATGCCGGTAAAGTTCGCAATTTCGCCTGCTCTCGCGCGGCGATACAGCCCCTTGGCATCGCGTTCTTCGGCAACCTCGATCGGCGTATCGACGAATATCTCCAGAAACTCGCCCGCAGGCATCATCGCGCGGACCAGATCGCGTTCGGCCTGGAAGGGGGATATGAAAGCGGTGAGCACGATCAGCCCCGCATCGGTCATCAGCTTGGCGACTTCGCCGACGCGGCGGATATTCTCAATCCGGTCGGCATCACTGAACCCCAGATCCTTGTTCAGGCCGTGGCGGATATTGTCGCCATCCAGCAAAAAGGTGTGCTTGCCCAGCGCGTGCAGCTTTTGTTCGACCATATTGGCGATGGTCGACTTGCCTGAACCCGAAAGCCCTGTGAACCACAGGATGCGTGGCTGCTGACGCATCTGATTGGCATGCGCTTCGCGACTGATTTCAACAGCTTGCCAGTGAATATTTTGGGCGCGCCGCAGCGCATGGCGGATCATGCCTGCAGCAACCGTGGCGTTGGTGGTCCGGTCGATCAAGATGAAGCCACCCAGTTCGGTGCTGTCGGCATAGGGTTCGAACACGATCGGCCGATCGGTCTGGATATCCGCGATCCCGATATCGTTCAGGCCAAGCGTTGGTGCCGCCAGCCGGCCCAGCGTGTTGACGTCGATCCGGTGATCGGGCGCGCGCACCGTCGCGCTCACGGTCTGGCTGCCGATCTTTAGCACATAGGACCGGCCCGGTTGCAGCGGGGCATCATCCATCCAGACGATCGATGCGGAAAACTGATCGGCCACTTCGGGTGGTGAATCGGCGCGCGCGATCACGTCACCGCGCGAACAATCGACTTCGTCGGCCAACGTCAGCGTCACTGCTTGCCCCGCGACGGCGCCGTCAAGATCGCCATCCATTGTCACGATCCGGGCAATCGTGCTCAGCCGACCTGAGGGGAGGATACGCACCCGGTCCCCCGGCTGCACCCGGCCAATGGCGATCAACCCGGCAAACCCACGAAAATCGAGATTGGGGCGGTTGACCCATTGAACCGGCATCCGAAACGCACGCTGTGCCGCGGCGTCAGTCGCAACCTCAACGGTTTCGAGATGCTCGATCAGGCATGGACCACCATACCAGGGCATGGCGCGCGAACGAGCGGCTACATTGTCGCCCTTGAAGCCGGATAGCGGGATGGCGGTGAAGGCTTCGATCCCGATTGAGGTGGCGAACTGCCGGTAATCGGCGACAATGGCATCGAACCGGGCCTGATCATAATCGATCAGATCCATCTTGTTCACCGCCAGCACGATATGACGGATGCCGATCAGCTGGACAATAAAGCTGTGGCGTTTGGTTTGGGTGAGCACGCCCTTACGCGCATCGATCAGGATGACGGCAAGGTCGGCGGTCGACGCGCCGGTCACCATGTTACGGGTATATTGTTCGTGCCCCGGCGTATCGGCGACGATGAACTTGCGCCTTTCGGTCGCGAAAAAGCGGTAAGCGACGTCGATGGTGATGCCCTGTTCACGTTCAGCGGCGAGCCCGTCGACCAGCAGCGCGAAATCGATTGCATCGCCCTGGGTGCCCGACCGGCGGCTATCAGCCTCCAGCGCTGCGAGCTGATCTTCAAAGATCATTTTCGAATCATAGAGTAACCGACCGATAAGCGTCGATTTTCCGTCATCGACAGATCCGCAGGTGATGAACCGCAGCATCGATTTATGCCGATGCACATGCAGATAGGCGTCGATATCCCGTGCGATCAGATCATCGGCGGCATAGTGGGGTTCGGCGGTTGGGGTGAGGGCAGTATCGGGCATCAGAAATACCCCTCCTGCTTCTTCTTTTCCATGCTCGCGGCCTGGTCATGATCGATCACCCGACCCTGGCGTTCCGAGGTCGTTGTCAGCAGCATTTCCTGGATGACGGCGGAAAGCGTCGTCGCCCTGCTTTCGACGGCGCCCGACAGCGGAAAGCAGCCAAGCGTGCGGAAGCGGACCCAGCGTTCCTCGACATCGACCTTTCGGCCCAGCACCTGCTCCATCCGCTCAAGATCATCGGCCATGAACAACTGGCCATCCTGCACATAGGTCGGGCGGGGCGCCGCGAGGTAAAGCGGCACGACGTCGATCCCCTCGATCTGAATGTACTGCCAAATATCAAGCTCGGTCCAGTTCGAGATCGGGAACACCCGCATACTCTCGCCCTTGTTTTTGCGGGCGTTGTAAAGCCGCCAGAGTTCGGGCCGCTGGTTCTTGGGATCCCAGCGCTGGTGCGCGGAACGGAAGCTGAAAATGCGTTCCTTGGCGCGCGATTTTTCCTCATCGCGGCGTGCCCCGCCAAAGGCTGCGTCGAAACCGTGCTGCTCCAGCGCCTGTTTCAGGCCTTCGGTCTTCCACATATCTGTGTGCCGGCTGCCATGATCGAACGGATTAATGCCGAGTGCTTTCGCCTCGGGGTTCTGGTGGATAATCAGCCGCATGCCAGCCGCTGCGGCCGCCTGCTCGCGCATCGCATACATCGCTTGAAACTTCCAGGTGGTGTCGACATGGAGCAGCGGGAAGGGCGGTGGGGCGGGGTAAAAGGCCTTGCACGCCAGATGGAGCATCACGGCGGAATCCTTGCCCACCGAATAGAGCATCACCGGGTTGGTCGCCTCGGCGACCACTTCGCGCATGATGTGGATGCTTTCGGCTTCAAGCCGTTGCAAATGGGTAAGCGGAGCGTTCATGCGCTCGGCATAGCTTTCCGTCCCGCCGCTGCCACCAAATAATCTTTGCGTGCCAGAAAGCTGGATCAATCCGCTTGTTGACGCTCGATCGAATCGAGAATGCGCGCACCGGCCATGAAAACGGCGATCGGGCAGACTGCAAACAGCATCCAGCCCCCGAAGCCGGGATATTGCTGCACATAATGCAGCCCACGCTCGATCGCGCCGGTGCCAAGCCCGTAGATGACGAGAAACGCCTCGAACTTGGTCTTGATGACGAACAGGCGGCCGATGCTGTGCAACATAGCCCTGATTAAGCAAGCGGTGGGCCAATCCCGGAAAAGCGCGATTCCGGGTTTACGAAGAGGGTAAACTGTCAATTAACCCGACAGCTTCGGCGTTCGTCACGCCAATGGTGTCGAGCAACGCGGCATGCGCGCGTTCGATCTGGTTGATCAACGCGGCGTCGCCAATCGCTGTTGGATCGATGGTTTCAGGCCAATGCGTCTCGACAACCGCCGCGAGGTGATCAAGCAGGGCGTCATCAACCAGGAACCGCGGATCGATTGTCGCGGGATCGGCAACCACGCGCAGTCGCAGACAAGCGGGGCCGCCGCCATTGGCCATCGATTCGCGCACATTCACCACCTCGAGCCGCCGGATCGGGCCGTTGCCGGCGATCATCGTTTGCAGCCATGACCATACCCGTGTGTTGGCGCGCGCTTCTTCTGGGAGGATCAGCGCCAACGTTTCGTCCGGCAAGGTCACGAGTTGCGCGTTGAAGAGATAGGAAGTGATCGCATCATCGAGGCTGACGGCGCTCGCGGGCACCTCGACGATTTGCGCGCTCGGCATGCGTTCAAGAAGCGCGGCGTAGACGCCCGCCTTGTCGGCAAAGGCCTGTTCATGCGCGAACAACACTGGGCCATTCGCCACCGCGACGACATCGTTGTGAAACGCACCCGCCGCGATCGCCGCCTCGGACTGCTCCACGAACAAGGTCCGCGCCGGATCGAGCCGATGGCCGCGCGCAACTGCTTCGCTCGCCTCGATCCGCTGCCGCGCCGGAAAGCCGCCACCCGAGACGCCGTAGACGAAAATCTCGATCCCGGGCGCGTCATGCCGATCCGCCATGCGCATATGGTTGGCAGCGCCTTCATCTCCAAAAGGCGCGGGCACGGGCGGATGAACCGCAAAGGCGGGATTTGCGAAGATCAGCCGCAACTGCGCCAATGTACCGCGCCATTCATGGCTCCGGTGCGGCATCGTGACCAGGTTTGCGACCGTCAAATGGCAGCGCGCATCGGCGGTGTCGGGGGCGGGCGATACCGTCGCGGCGTTCGCGGCCCACATCGCCGATGCCGACAGCGCTTGCGCCTTCAGCGGCAGTGAAGCGGTGGCATAATCGGTGTTCAAGCTTGCCAGCCAGCGATGATTGGGGCGGGCATGCGGCAGCAGCACCCCTTGCGTCAGCCCAAGCGCGATGTTGGCGCGCATCTTGGCAATGCCCTGCAACGCTGCGGCACGCGGCTGTGATATTGCGCCGGCATTGCGCGTCGCGGCCAGGTTGCCATGGCTCAGCCCGGCATAATTATGGCTGGGGCCGATCAGCCCGTCGAAATTGATCTCCACCAACGTCATGCCCGAGCCACCCAGCGAATTTCGGCACCCGCGTCGATCGCCAGCGTGGCGGCACTGGCGGGGTCGATTGTGATCGAGTCGCCTTCACCGCGCACTTTGCCGAAACAGCAACGGAATTCGGCGAGCGTCCCGGTCGCGATCAGCGCCGGATCCGCCACGGCATTATCGATCGCGGCCACCGTCGCCGGTTTAGCGTCACGGATCGACCGGACCTGATCGGTCTTGGCGGTCATCGTCGGGCCGCCATCGAAAATGTCGATATAGTTTTCGAACGCAAACCCTTCATTCTCCAGCATCCGCATCGCAGCCCGACCCGAAGGGTGCGGCAAACCAATCGCGGCCCGGGCGGTTTCGGAGAGCATCGCGGTGTACACCGGGTGTTTGGGGAACAGGTCAGCGATGAACTGGTGGCCGTGCGTGGCATTGAAATAATCGGCGTCCTGGAAATTCATCCCGAAAAACCGCCCCGCCACCCCGTCCCAGAACGGCGAGCCGCCCGCTTCATCGATGATACCGCGCAATTCGGCGAGGATGCGATCGGCAAAGCGCGCGCGGTGCATCGCAATGAACAAATAGCGGCTGCGCGCAAGCAACAGTCCGAGCCCCCCGGCGCGCTCGCCAGGATGCAGGAACAACCCACCGACTTCACACGAACCCTCAAGATCGGTCGTTAAAGCTAACATATCGGCGCGAAAAGTGCGGGCAAGTTCTTTGCTATGCTGGGTCAGGGCACCGATCCGGTAGCTGTAGAACGGATAATGCTGACCGACCTTGGCGAAGATCTGGCACGTGCCGCGCACCTCGCCGGTCGTCGCATTTTCCAGCACGAGCAGGAACAGTTCGTCCTCGATCCCGTCGCCGACGCGGGCATAGGCGGCGTCGCTGCGGTCCAGCTTGGCGCGCAAAGCGGTGCGATCAGGCGGCAGGTTGGTAAAGCCCCCGCCGGTCAGCTTCGCCATTTCGTACAGTGATTGCAGATCAGCACCGCGTGCAGCCCGGATTCGAAACGTCACAAATGCCCCCGTTCGGCGATGCGCATGATCGTCAGCGCAGAAAGTGCGGCGCGTTCGGCCAGGCTGTCGACCAGCAAAAACTCGTCTGCCGAATGGATCGCGCCGCCCCGCGCGCCCATCGTATCGACCACAGGCACCCCGCATGCCGCGATATTGTTGCCATCGCATACGCCGCCGGTCGCTCGCCAGGCAATGTCGAGGCCGAGATCGCTTCCCGCCTCCTTCACCAACGCGAACAGCTTCGCAGCCCCCGGATCGATTGGCTTGGGTGGCCGGTTGAAGCCCCCATGAACGGTGATGTTGACGTCATGACGCTCTGCCGCCGCCGCAACGACGGCACCGATATGTGCCCTGGCCCGCGTAATCTCGTCTTGCGAGGCCGGGCGGAAGTTCACACGCAGGATTGCCAGATCAGGCACGACATTGTTCGGTCCGCCGCCATCGATCCGGGCAGGGTTTACCGACAGCGTCGGGCTGCGGGCCATGGTCAGCTGCAGCGCGATATCGGCGGCGGCCACCAGCGCGTTGCGGCCGTCATCGGGGTTGCGCCCGGCGTGCGCGCTCCGCCCGCGCACTATGATCGAGAAATTCCCTGTCCCGCCACGCGCGCCCGCCAGCGTGCCATCGGGCAGTGCCGGTTCATAGGTGAGCGCGGCGATCTTGCCCTGCGCTGCTTCCGCAATCAGCGGGGCGGAGGAGAGCGATCCCGTTTCTTCATCCGAATTGATCAGCACGTCATAACCGATCCGCGCGGCCACCGGGCTGCCCTCCAGCGCGATCAGCGCCGCGAGCATCAGGGCGAGGCCGCTTTTCATGTCCGCCACGCCGGGGCCGTTGATGGTTCCGTCGGGCCGATGCTCCAGCGTCTGGAAGGGGTGATCGACCGGAAACACCGTGTCCATATGCCCGGTCAGCAGGATGCGGACCGGTGCCTCTGGCCGGACGCGCAGGTGCAGGTGCTTTCCGTGATCGAGCAACGCGATCGAGCCATCATTGGTCACGGCTTCTACCGGGGTCGCTTCGACCAGCGTCAGTTCTCCCGGCAGCACAGAAAACGCATCGGCCAATTCGATCGCAACGGCAGCCAACCCGCCTAGGTTGCGCGTGCCCGAATTGATCGCCGCCCAGCGCTCGACTTGCGCCAGCATTGGCTGATCGGCAGCGATATCGATCAGGTGGCGCTCGGCGGAAGTCAGCGTGGTCATGCGGTCTGATAGCGGTTTGATCGGACTTGCTCCACCCAATTGCATCACTTGAATGACAGCGACATGATGGTGAAGTTTCAAGGGAAAGAGCGGATTATGTCTCGGCAAAAGCCATTGGCAAGCAAGTCGATCATGTATCGCCTGACCGGCGTTGCCCCGCCCGGCCCCATACCTGAGCGGCCGGTTTGGCAGCATTGGGAGGCGCTCCACCGCCTGTTTCCGACCTGGCGGTTTCTGGGATCGATATTGTGGACATGGTCCCGCCCGCATTCCGGGTTTGATGCGCTGCGACAGATGCGGATGAACCGGTCCGTCGTTCGAGGAATGGCATTACTCGACCAGCTCGATACGCAGATGCTTGATGATCTGATTGCGCTGGCGCGAACCAATGCAGAACGGCAAGGCTATCTCGCACGGACAATCTTGATCGCCTATGTTTCGATCCCGTTTTCGGTTGGTGCGCTGGTGGCGCAGGTTGCGCCGCTGGCGACCCAGCAGGTGCTGCTCAGCTATGCATCGGCATGGGGCGGCGGGTTGGCGGGTGCGGGTGTGGCGGTTGTCGCGCGCCTGATCCTCGATGCACAGGCACGTCAGTTTGTTGCATTCCTCGAAATGGCGCGGATCGAGCGCGGCGAGCCTGCTTGACGCGATTGGGACCACCCGGCAGGGAGCGGCGAGTCGTCGCGTAACGGAAAACCAGCATTCCCATGGCTTATGACATTGCCAAGTTCCTCCACATCACCGGCATTGTGATGCTGATGGGAAACATCACCGCGACCGCCTTCTGGAAGGTGTTTGCCGATCGCACCCGCGATCCGCGCATCATCGGCTTCGCCCAGCGGCTGGTGACATTGACCGACTGGAGCCTGACCTTCTGGGGCATCATTCTGACGATCGGCGGGGGTTATGGCGCAGCGTGGATCGCGGGCCTCGACCTGTTCGGATCGGCATGGCTGCTTTGGAGCCAGATGATGTTCGTGATCGCCGGCATGATCTGGCTGATCATTCTGGTCCCTATCCAGATCCGGCAAGCGCGCGTCGCCAAGGGATTTGCGCAGGGTGGCGAGATCCCCGACAGCTATCGGCGCGACAGTCTCAACTGGATCATCTGGGGGCTAATCGGCACGGTGCCACTGGTGGCGGCGGTTTGGTTGATGGTCGCCAAGCCCTATTGAGGCAGATGTGTTGAAAGCGCGGCAAATACGTCCTCGTACAGCTTTCGTTTGAACGGCACTGCCAGCGCGACCACCTCGTCCGGGGTTGCCCAGCGCCAGGCACGGAATTCCTGATGATCGGTGGCGATGTTCACATCGGTATCGGTACCGGTGAAGCGAAAGAGGAACCAGCGTTGGCGCTGGCCGCGCCATTTGCCCTTCCACACCTTGCCGATCAACTCATCGGGCAAATCATAGAAAAACTCACCGGGTGCCTGGGCGATGAGCGTGACATGCGCGGGCGCAATACCGGTTTCCTCACCCAGCTCGCGGAGTGCAGCGGCCTCGGCGTCCTCGCCATCATCAATCCCGCCCTGCGGCAGCTGCCATGCCTCGACGACGCTATCGATCCGCTGGCCGACAAAGATCAGCCCGGCCGCGTTCATGATGATGATCCCCGCGCAGGGGCGATAACCGAGGTCGCTCACCGCTGCGCTGCCACCGCCTCTGCGATGATCCCCTTCAGCACGCCCAGCGCGCCGTCGACTTCGGCCTGCGCGGACGGGATAGCCTTTCGCAGCGTGACGAAGCCGTGGATGTTGCCGGTCGCTTCGCGGTACACCGTCGGCACGCCGTTCGCGATCAGCGCGGCGGCGTAGGCGCGGCCTTGATCGCGCAACGGATCAAGCCCGGCCGTGATGACGAGTGTTGGCGGCATGTCGCGATGATTGGCGTGGAGCGGCGCCGCGCGCCAATCGCCGGGGGTGGCGGCATAGGCTTCGTCGAACCACTTCATCCCGTCCTTGGTGAGCAGCCGACCCTCGCCGAAAAGTTCATAAGAATCATGCGCATCGGCGCGGTCGACGGTTGGATAGATCGGGAATTGCGCGATCACTGGCACGGCAGCAGCAGAATCGCGCAGTGCCATCGCGGTCACGATCGTCAGATTGCCGCCTGCGCTGTCGCCGGACAGGACAAGGCCGGTCACGCTCAAGCCGAGTTCGGCGGGGCTGCTCGCGATCCAGCGCGTTGCCGCTTCGCAATCGTCGGTCGCGGCGGGGAAGGGGTGTTCCGGCGCCAGCCGATAGTCGACCGCGATCACCGGCAGATCGAGCTGGCGCGCCATTTCCGCGCAGATACCAGCATGGGTATCGAGATCGCCGATCACGAAGCCACCGCCGTGATAGAAAACCAGCGCAGGACCGGCCGGACGGTCGGCCCGCGAATCGAACAGGCGGAGCGGGATTTCGCCTGCCGGGCCGGGGGCGGACAAATCACGCACAACTGCAAGCTCGCCCACCGGCAGGTCAGCCGCATCCTTGCTCGCCACATACATGGCGCGGGCCATCGCGGGGGGCAGTTCATGCGTCTTTGGGCCGGGCAGCGCGTTCAAGAAGGCAAGGAACATCGCCACATCGGGGCGGGTGAAATGCTCGGTCATCGATCTCTCCTGGCAAACTGGCATGCTGGCACTTTGCGCCCTACCTAGGCGGCGTGTTCGCCGTCGTCCATCACCCCGATTATGTCGCCCCCGCACCCGCGCGCAGCGGCTATCAGTGGAACAAGAACGGGCTTGTCCGTGATCTACTGGTCGACAGCGGCGTCGCCATCGACTGGCATGTGCCCGAACCGATGCCGGTCGACTGGCTGGAGGCAGTGCACGACGCCGATTATGTCGCCGAAGTGATCGAGGCGCGGGTGCCTGCGCACAAGGAACGTCGGATCGGCTTTCCCGTGACGCCCCAGGTCGCCCGCCGCGCGCAGATGGTGCCCGGCGGCACCTGGGCAGCCGCATTGTTGGCGCTCGAGCGCGGCTTTGCAGCGAACAGTGCGGGTGGCAGCCACCATGCGCTAGGCGATACGGGTGCCGGATTTTGCGTCTTCAACGATCTCGCGATCACCGCCGTGCGGCTGATCGAGGAGCACCGGGTTGGACGCGTGCTGATCGTCGATTGCGACGTCCATCAGGGCGACGGCACGGCCGCACTCACTGCCGGAAGGCCTGGCATTGCGACATATTCGATCCACGCCGACAAGAATTTTCCGGTGCGCAAGGCGCGGTCCACGCTCGATGTGCCGCTTCCCGACGGGGTGGGTGACGCTGCCTATTTGGAAACGCTCGAGGCAACTCTGGGCCCGCTCATCGAAAGCTTCGCGCCAAACATCATCCTGTATCAGGCAGGCGTTGATCCGTTTGAAGGCGATCGGCTGGGCAGGCTCAAGCTGACGGCGCAAGGGCTTGCGCAGCGTGAAGATCTGATCGCCCGGCTGGCCATCGCCCGCCGTCTCCCGCTCGCCAGCACGCTTGGCGGTGGCTATGGCCATGATGCGATGGAAGTCGCGGGGCGGCATGTCGCATCAATCCTACGGCTTGGCGGGCATTTTTCGCTTTCGGCATTGCAGCGTCATGCATAGACGGCGCAGCGACTGAACAGGATGGATCATGCCGTGTTTCACCTTATGCTGATCGATCCATCCGGGAGAAGGGGGAACTGCGTGGCATGACCGCGCCGACAATTCTCTGGTTTCGACGTGACTTGCGGCTGGCCGATCAGGCGGCACTGATCGCGGCAGCGGCTGAGGGCCCGGTAATCCCCGTCTATGTGCTCGACGATGAAACGCCGCGCCAACGGCGGATGGGCGGCGCCTCGCGCTGGTGGCTGCATCACAGCCTTGCCGCGCTTGACGACGCTTTACGGGCGAAGGGATCGCGCCTGATCCTGCGGCGCGGCAAATCGGACGAGGTGATTGGCGCACTTGCCGCCGAAACGGGGGCCGCACGCGTTCATGCCCTGCGCCATTACGAGCCTTGGTGGCGCAACGCGCAGGCCGCTCTCGCCAAGCGGCTGGATCTGGTGCTGCATGACGGCAATTATCTCGCGCCGGCCGGGTCCATCAAGACCGGTACTGGCGGGCAGTACAAGATCTTCACTCCATTCTGGCGGGCATTGCTGGCGACGATGCCGCCCGGCAAGCCGGCTGCAATTCCCGCCAAGATTGCCACCCCAGCCCATTGGCCGGCCAGTGATGCCGTTGTTGATTGGGCGCTGTTGCCGACCAAGCCCGATTGGGCGACAGAGATGGCCGCATTCTGGCAACCGGGCGAAGCGGGCGCGATGACGCGGCTCGATAGGTTTGTCGAAGCGGCGTCGGCCTATGGCGATCGGCGCAATCTTCCTTCACAAAACGGCACATCTTTCCTGTCGCCGCATCTCCACTTCGGGGAGATTTCGCCAGCGACCATCTGGCACCGCACTAGGAATCTGGGCGGATCGGTCGAAACGTTCCTCGGCGAGCTTGGCTGGCGCGATTATGCGCAGAATGTGATCCTGCAATTCCCCGAATACGCCTCCAAAAATGCGCGACCAGCGTTTGACGCGCTGCCATGGCGAAGCGGTCCGGAGGCCGATGCGGACCTGAGGGCATGGCAACAGGGGCAGACCGGCTACCCGATCGTCGACGCGGGGATGCGCCAGCTTTGGGCGACGGGCTGGATGCATAATCGGGTGCGCATGATTGCTGCTTCGTTCCTGATCAAGCATTTGCTGATCGACTGGCGGCAGGGCGAGCAATGGTTCTGGGACACGCTGGTCGATGCCGATTATGGGAGCAACGCGGTCAACTGGCAGTGGACGGCGGGGACGGGGGTCGATTCGAACATGTTCGTGCGGATCATGGCGCCTCTTTCGCAGTCCGAAAAATTCGATGCGGCGGGCTATATCCGGCAATGGGTGCCCGAACTCGCGCCGTTGCCCGATGCGGCGATCCACGATCCTGATGAGGCCGGTCGACGCCCCGCCAGCTATCCGCCCAAGCGAATTGGCCACCGTGAGGCCCGCGAACGCGCGCTCGCGGCGGTCAAGCAAGTGGGCTAGGGCAATGCCGAACGACGCAACCGGATCGGCCATGAATGTACCGCCTTCGCTAATGGCGCCGTCGGTAACGGCGCGGCGCAAGACATTGCTCGGGCGCTTTGCCGCGGTTCTCCACCGCGTGCTCGATCGAATCGATGCCGGCTTGGCGACGGGATCGATCGACGTGCTGATGCCCGACGGTACCATGCGCGTCCTTGGTGGGCGCGTGCCGGGGACCCAGGCAGTGCTCCATATCATCCGGTGGCGCGCGCTGCTGCGGCTGGCGACTGGCGGATCGTCAGGATGGTTTATCGCTTGGCGCGAAAAGGAATGGACGAGCCCCGACCCGGTCGCGATTTTCGAGGTGTTCAGCGCCAATCGCCGGACGCTGGGCAAGACGGGCCGTTCACAGGGCATCAGTCGTGTCGTGCGCCACTGGATCAACCAACGACGGCACAACAGCCGGTCGGGCGCCCGGCGCAATGTCGCGGCGCATTATGATCTGGGCAATGATTTCTACGCGGCCTGGCTCGATCCGACTCTGAGTTATTCAAGCGCGATGTTCGCGGCACCCGGTGAATCACTGGCCACAGCGCAGCAGCGTAAGCTTCAGGCAATTCTCGACCGGACGGGCACGGCACCAGGCGATCATGTGCTGGAAATTGGCTGTGGGTGGGGATCGTTCGTCGATGTTGCGGCGGCGGCAGGCAGGCGCGTCCATGCCATCACCCTTTCCGCCGAGCAGCAGGCCTGGGTGAAGGAGCGCGCCTTGCTTGGCGTCGAAGTGACGCTGACCGATTATCGCGACGTGGCGGGCCAATATGATGCCGTTGCGAGCATCGAAATGGTCGAGGCGGTCGGGCAGGAGTATTGGGGGGACTATTTGGCTGTCGTCGCCCGTGCTCTTCGCCCCGGTGGCCGCGCCGCAATTCAGTATATCGCGATCGACGATGCGATATTCGACGCCTATGCCGCCAATGTCGATTTCATCCAGCGCCATGTGTTCCCCGGCGGCATGCTGCTCTCGCGCAGCCGTTTCCGGGTACTTGCCGAGGCTGAAGGTCTCGATTGGTGCGATGAATTCTCGTTCGGCGCTGACTATGCCGAGACGCTTCGCCGCTGGCGTCTGGCGTTTGATGACGCCGTTTCGACAGGAAAGCTCCCCAAGCGGTTCGATGACGACTTCATCGCCTTGTGGCGCTTTTACCTGATGTATTGCGAAGGCGGTTTTCGCGGCGGCGGGATTGATGTGGCGCAGGTGACCCTGGTCAAGCGGTAGCTTACGCCATGCTGTGCTGAATAATGCTCGCCGATTCGAGTTCGTGAAGCCGTGGCGGTGGTGCGAAGATGGTGACCCCTACGAGAATCGAACTCGTGCTTTCGCCGTGAGAGGGCGACGTCCTAACCGCTAGACGAAGGGGCCGCGCTGGGCGGGAGCAGGCGATCTAGGGGTGGCGCAGTGCGGCGTCAAGCCGATCACGCCGCCGCGCGCCGCCGTTCCTCCATTTCCACATTGAGCATTTCGGCGAGCAAAAAGGCGAGTTCGAGGCTCTGCCCCGCGTTCAGGCGTGGATCGCAATGCGTGTGGTAACGATCGGCCAAGTCCATCTGGGTCACGTCCATCGCGCCGCCGGTGCATTCGGTGACGTTCTGGCCAGTCATTTCGACATGGATGCCGCCTGCAATCGACCCTTCGGCGCGGTGGACGGCAAAGAAGCCGCGCACCTCGGCGAGAATACGATCAAACGGCCGTGTCTTATAGCCATTGTTGGTCTTGATGACGTTGCCGTGCATCGGATCGCAGCTCCACACCACCGGATGCCCGGCCTGTTGCACTGCGCGCACCAACTTGGGCAGGCCGGCCTCGATCTTGTCATGGCCATAGCGCGTAATCAGCGTCATCCGGCCAGAAACGCGGGCCGGATTAAGCGTGTCGAGCAGGCGGAGCAGCGCGTCAGGCTCAAGACTCGGACCGCACTTCATGCCGATCGGGTTACCGACGCCGCGCAGGAATTCGACATGCGCCGATCCCTCAAAGCGTGTCCGGTCGCCGATCCACAGCATGTGCGCTGACGTGTCATACCAGTCGCCGGTCAGCGAATCCTGCCGCGTCATCGCCTGTTCGTAGGGCAGCAGCAGCGCTTCATGGCTGGTGTAGAAGGACGTGCCCTTCAGCTGCGGCACCGTTTCCGGGTTGATCCCGCAGGCTTCCATGAACTCAAGCGCTTCGCCGATCCGGTCGGCGACATCGGCGAACTTCTTCGCCCAGGGGCTACGGCCCATGAAGTCGTGGGTCCAGCGGTGCACCTGATGCAGGTTCGCGTAACCACCGCTGGCAAAGGCGCGCAGCAGGTTGAGCGTGGCGGCGGATTGCGAATAGCCCTGTACCATCCGCTTCGGATCAGGCGCGCGGCCTTCGGGCGTGAAGGCGATGTCATTGACGTTATCACCGCGATAGCTGGGCAGCTCGACCCCGTCGATCACCTCGGTATCGGCGGAACGCGGCTTGGCGAATTGGCCGGCCATGCGGCCAACTTTCACCGTCGGCAGTTTCGACGCAAAGGTAAGCACCACCGCCATCTGGAGCAGCACGCGGAAGGTATCGCGGATGTTGTTCGGGTGGAACTCAGCGAAGCTTTCAGCGCAATCGCCGCCCTGCAGCAGAAACGCCTTGCCCTCGACCACGCGGGCAAGATCGGTCGTCAGGTCGCGCGCTTCGCCCGCAAAGACGAGCGGCGGATAGGAACGCAGCGTATCGGTCGCCGCGGTCAGCGCGTCGGCATCGGGATAGCTTGGCAGCTGGCGCGCTTCATGCGCGGTCCAGCTATCGGGGGCCCAATTAGCGGCCATGATGATATGTCCAGTCGTCCAGAAAAACGGCCAATTCCATGCGCGCAAACGCGTTTGCGTGCAATGCCGTTATGGGTCGGGGTCAATAACCTGCGTCGAGATCGACCACGTTTGTCATCGCTTCCCCCGCCATAAAGGCGCGCAGGTTCTTCAGGAATAACGCGGTCGCACGCTGAAACATCTTGGTCTGGCTGCGGCCCGACAGATGCATCGTGTGGATCGTGTTGGGCGTTGACCAGAGCGGATGATCGGCGGGGAGGGGTTCGGGCGTCACGACGTCAAGGAAGGCCCCGGCGATCCTGCGCTTCGTCAGCGCCTCGATCAGCGCTTCCTGATCGACCATGTCGCCGCGTGCGATGTTGATCAACCACGCGGTGGACTTCATCGCGATCAACTCTGCCGCACCGATCAGCGCCTTGGTCTGGTCGGTCGAGGGGGCGGCGAGAATCACCCAATCGAACTCGCCGATCCGGCTTGTCCATTGATCCGGCGTAAGCGTACCGTCGCGACCGGATCGGGTGACGCCCGTCACCGCCACGCCGAATGCCGCGAGCCGATCGCCGATCAGTTTGCCGATCGCGCCATAGCCGATGATCAGCGCAGTCGTCTCGAGCAGTTCGATCTGGCCCGGCGCCTGGATCGTCCATTCATGCCGATCGGCGATGCGGACCACTTCGTCGAAGCGCTTGGCAGCAGCGAGCACGCCCATCACTGCATATTCCGCAACCGCGACGGCGTTGATGCCAACGCCATTGGTAAGGATGGTACCGCGTTCCTTGAGCAGTGGCAGCGGGAAGGCATCAAGCCCGGCATAGATGGTGCTCACCCACTTTAGCTTGGTACCCGCCGCGACGGCTTCACCGGTCCACGCCGGTCGCTGCATATCAACCCAGGCAATATCGGCATCGGCGACCATCGCGGTCGCCTCTTCATGATTGGCGAACCACGCCACATCGAGCCCGGCAGGCAGATGCGGTTCGATCAAGGGGCGGGCGAGGGAAGGCAGAACGGCTTTCATGCGGCGTGTAGCTCCAGCGCCCGGGTATAGGCGGTCATGTCCCATCCGGGCCATCTTTGCTGGGTACGGGCAAGTGTCGTCAGCGTCCAGAACGGGTCGCCCGGCAGCGGAATGCCCAGGCACGCGAGCTGTTCAGGCGTGGCCGCCTCTATCAGTCGCCGCCAGGGGCGCAGGAAATGGAAGGGCCAAGCCGCCCAGCCGATCATGTCGTTCCCCGCCGCCTTGTAGCTCGCCGTGATCGTATAGCGATGCCCGCCCGGCCGGGTGAGATTGGTGCCGCGATGATAGACGTCGATCCCGTAAGCGAAGATCGATCCCGCCGGTGCCGCGCCCGATTGCTCACGTTCTTTCAACGCGTGTTGGGCGGGGTGGCCGAAACCCGTCGCTTCGGTTTGGTCGAAGGAAATCGTGCTGCTGTTCAAGCCTTTGCCGTCAAACGCTTCCTCGGGCAGCACCGTCCGCAATAGGCCGACGACCTCCGCCGCCGCCGGATTGGGCACATAATGGATCGCGCCGAGATCGTCCGTCAC